>CAYGNF010000030.1:0-14454 GCA_964351245.1 uncultured Rickettsiaceae bacterium
CCGACAATACCTACCATTCCAGCGCCCCCAAAGCTGTTTCCAGTCAAATATGCCTTGCATGGGAAGATTCCTTGCAGAAAGCTCTTGATGCATCAATTCCAGTGACTACATTAAGATTTGGGGTAGTGTTAAAAAAGGGATGCGGCATGTTACAAAAGTTAGAGCTACCTTTTCGCATTGGCTTAGGAAGTATTTTAGGCGCTGGGCAACAAGGGTTTTCTTGGATCCATCATCAGGATTTAGTAAATGCAGTGACTTTTTTGATTGATCATCCTCACATAACCGGGCCAGTCAATATCACCTCCCCCACCCCAATCACTCAAGAAGAATTTGCTAAGAATTTTGCACAAATCTTGGATCGTAATCTTTTTTTTAATACACCATCCTGGTTCATTAAACTCTTATTTGGTGAAATGGGGGAGTATTTATTGCTCAAAGGGCAAAAAGTAATACCTAGTCGTTTAACTGAAGCAGGATTTAGATTTATTTATCCGGATATAAGAGATGCGATTGCTTTAGAGTATAAGTAAAATTATATTAGAGATTTATGCTGATGTGTAATATAACTAATCAGCCTTGTATCATTCTCATAAGTGATATAGATGCTTTTTTTGCAATATCGGGTCTGACGGAGATTTGAGGGCCTTTATTTTTAATGCATAGATATAGTTTTTCTAGTGTATTTATTTTCATAAAAGGGCAATCCGAACACTGAGCGCATCCAGACTGCCCCAGAGAAGGTACATCATAGAATTTGGAATTTGGAGCAATACGCCTCATTTGATGAATTATACCAGGCTCTGTAAGAATGATAAATTCAGATCCATCATGATTTTTGGTATAATGTAGCATTGAAGATGTTGATCCAATATGATCTGCGTAATATAGTAACTCTTCTGGGCACTCCGGGTGAGCAACGACTTTCGCTTTTGGATGATAGGTCTTTAGTTGTATTAACTCTCTTTGGCTAAAATTTTCATGTACAATGCAACTACCTGGCCATAACACCATTTTTCTACCAGTTTTTTTGCTTAAAAACCCCCCGAGATGCTTATCTGGCGCAAATAATATAGATTGTGATTCTGGTATTGATGATATGATTTTTTCAGCATTAGATGAGGTAACTATATAATCAGACATGGCCTTGACTTCGACTGAGGAATTGATGTAAGTTACCACTACATGATCAGGATATTTGCTACGGAATTGTTGAAATTGGTCTATAGGACAAGATTGTTCAAGTGAACAACCAGCTTCTAGGTCTGGAATAATTACTTTCTTTGCGGGGTTAAGAATCGCAGCACTTTCGGCCATAAATCTCACTCCACAAAATATCAAATATTCTGCTGAACTTTCTGTGGCTTTTTTTGCAAGCTCTAGTGAGTCGCCTGTAAAATCTGCAATGTCCTGAATCTCAGAATCCTGGTAATAATGAGCTAGAACTACAGCATTGAGCTCTTGTTTTAATCTATCGATTTCCGCTTCAAGATTTATTGACTCTGTAAGTTCCACTTTTATACCTTGATACCTATTCTATTAGCTATGTTTTTATATATTTCAATTGGATCTGGGTGCTCTATAATTGTATCTATATCATATTTTTGATTATTAGATAAATCCCATAATACACAGCTTTCAATAGTAATTTCATCTCCGAGCATCAAAATTAATTCTTCTCCGTTAAACACTCTACCAAATTCAAGATTACATTCTATTAATCTTAGCCCTATGCCAGCAAAATATCCTGTTAAAAAATCATTAACTCTTGATGCTATTTTTTTGATTATTTTGATCTCAGACGTACTAGCCCAATAAAGCCCTTCTATTTGACTTTCGTTGATAGATGGATAAAGACGAGATTGATGTTTTGCCCGGAAATCTATCATGGGCCTATCAAAAACATACCCGTTTTGTACTCCAAATTTCGTTACATATTCATTTATTGCAACGTTACTAATTCTCACTTGTACGGGAATCATATCTAATATTTGTACAAGCTGCTCTCTCATATTAATTTTTTCTAAAAAATGATGATCTATACCCACCATATTTATTTTATCCATCATAATACATGAGACTGAATTATTAATAACTCCCTTGCCTGAGATGCTAATTTTCTGTTCATTTTTTCTAATATCGTCTTTGAAAAAAAGAATTAGCGTGCAATCCTCTTCGTTTGTTTGAAACGCATCCTTGCCCCCGCCTTCATAAATTTTTTGCTTATTCTGCTTATGCAGAGAGCTCACTATCGCCATATATCTCCTTTGCTCTATTTTCAAAAGCCTCTATCATTGAATTTGTTGTACTATCAAATATTGCACCCAAAACACTTTCGATTAATTTATTTTTAATCTCAAACTCCATCTTTAAAGTCACTAAACTTTTGAATTCACTCTGTTGAATAAAATCCCAATTAGTTTTTAAATATTCAAATGGGCCTTCTTTTTGATTAATGTTAATGAAATAATTATTATCTTTGTATACTCCGTGCTTTATCTCAGAAATATATGATTTAGAAAAAATCCCAAATTTAATACCTAGACGCGCTTCAATGATATCATCTTTTGAGGTAAGAATTTTAGATTCATTGCACCATGGCACAAAGTCTGGGTATTTCTCTACATCAATTACTAAAGAGTAAAGCTGATACGCACTAAAATCTGATATTCTTGAATCTGATAAGCTTAACATTTTACCCCACCTAATTTAGAGTACTGACTCTCTCGTGCGGTCTTGAGTCTTAGAAAATCTTGATCCGCGTGATAAGAAGAGCGCGTTAATGGACTGCTAGCAATCATCAAAAAACCTTTAGCATATCCAACTCTTTTATAAAACTCAAATTCTTCAGGAGTGACAAATCGATCTACTTTAGCGTGTTTTGGAGTGGGCTGCAGATATTGACCTATCGTCATAAAATCTACTCCGGCTGCTCTTAAATCCTCCATCACTTGAATCACCTCTTCTTTAGTCTCTCCAAGCCCTACCATTATCCCAGATTTAGTAAAAATGGAAGGATCGAGTTTTTTCACTTGATGAAGTAGATGTAGGGAATTATAGTATCTAGCTCCTGGCCTAATTTCTTTATACAAAGAAGGTACGGTTTCGATATTGTGATTATATACATCGGGCTTTGCTCTTGTAACTATTTCTATAGCCCCATCCTTTCTTAAAAAATCTGGAGTGAGAACCTCGATAGTGATATTCCTGCATCTTGCCCTAATTTCCTCTATAGATTGAGCAAAATGCGATGCTCCTCCATCATCCAAATCATCCCGGTCTACCGAAGTAATAACTACATGAGAAAGATTTAACTGCGATATAGCAGATGCAAGTCTTGAGGGTTCATGAGGATCTAATTGATCTGGTATACCAGTTTTTACATTACAAAATTTGCAAGCCCTGGTGCAAGTAGATCCTAAAATCATCACAGTAACGTGTCCTTTGGCCCAGCACTCTCCGATGTTTGGACATGCAGCTTCCTGGCACACTGTGTTTAACTTATGTGTTTCAATAAGTAATTTAGCATTCTGGTAACCCTTAGAATTTGGGGCTTTTACTCTAATCCAATCAGGTTTTGCTTTGTAATGAGATGGGGTATTGATACTCATTTACGCATTATTTCTTGATATATTAGACAGAAACCAATTAGGTCCTGTTTGGCCAAAATTTCTGATAAACGTCCATTCTTCTTGTGCTGAAGCACTAGAAGCAAATATTAATTTAATTAATATACTATTACCAAAAAATGTTACATCCGAAAACTTCATATTAGGCAAATCATTTAAGTTGGTATGAGTGTAATCATCTCTCATACTCTTAATGTGATTGATAAACCTTGAATCTACTAATTCTTCAATAGTGGTAATATCTTTGCTAGATAATGCGCTTAGAATCATTTTCCATGCTCTAGATGCACCTTGAATAAATTTTTCTGGAGTAAAGTTTTCTATTTTGTGCATTAATTCAATAAGAGAGTTCTTTACATTCTCATTATCGGGATTATTTAGTAGATTTTTATCAAACACATATTCATTTTGGCTAAAAATATTCGGAAAATTTGTATTATTAGTCCAATCATATCCAGAAGAAGTTACGTCCTTTAAAGAATCTTTACTGCCAAATTTAGAGCGGTGGAGTTCATCATCAGAAGATCCAAGCACAGAAATTAATCTACTAATTACAAAAAATGCTATAATAGCAAATAATAGTAGCTCGATTGTTTGAGGTGTCATACTCCTACCATCTGTTAGATAGTTATATGATAAACTATTTTCTGTAATACTCAAATATTATTATGAGTTTGCGTTATATATAGTTCATATATTGCAGGACTGATCACTAATATCATGTACCATAAAATTAGAACTTGCATGTCAATCAGGTAATTGGAAATAGAAGTTGATAAAATCAAACCTTAGTTTTTACATATTTTTTGATTTTTGTGTAATCTGCTATTGTTAAATTATGACGTGATGTAAATTCAAAATTAATATTAAAATTTTTATACCGCAAACTTGTCGTTATTATTCTTTGTTGAGTTTCTGGGTTTTGTTTTTTTTCTAGTACATCTAGAACGCAAGAGAGCTCCTGATCATTATTCACTCTAAGGGACACGTTATTCAAACTAGATTGAAAAAACTCATCCGCATTGTAGAATTTAACTGCGGTTAACCTTATTCCTCCTACATCTCTATAGGCTTCACAGAATGCAATCACGCTAGTTTTTACACTTAAAAGATGGGAGAATTCCTTAAGTACGTTTTCGCTAAAAATTGTGATATCACAATTACCGGTAAAATCGGATAATAGGAGAGTTATAAATCTACCCCTTGGAGACATACGAGCATCTTTTTTTACTATCACGCCAGAGATTTGTACTTTACTACTTCCAAATTTTATTGCCTCTTGTAACTCCGAGAGTCTTATCACTTCGAGCATCGGGTACTGATCTTTATAAATCTGTAGGGGGTGAAAATTTGCGAATAAACCAAGAGTATCAAGTTCCATAAATGCTTTTTCTTGCTCTGAGCAATCGTCGGAATTCACTAAATCTTCTGCCTCAGGACTACTCTGAAAAAGACTCGCTTGTTTTGTGTGAGCATCTTGAGCATATCTTGTACTATGAGCAAGAAGCTTTGGTATGTTGATAAGTAGCTGCTTTCTATTTGGTGTTATAGAATCAAATGCGCCAGATTTTATAAGGCTTTCAAGTACTTTTTTAGTAAGTAATTTGCCGGATAATCTTTCAACAAAATCAGTAATAGATTTAAAATTTCCTTTTGATTTTCTATTTTTCTCTACTTCAATACCGAATGCAACTGTGATATTTCTGATGCCTCCAAACCCATATTCTATATAATCTATATCAGTTTTTTTAATAGAAAAATAAGCAGTAGAGCTATTAATATCTGGAGATAAGAAAATGATACCATTATTCCTTGCTTCTTCTCTATAGAGTCTAATTTTATCATGATCATTGAGATCAAGATTTAAGCAGGCCACTAAAAACTCTACGCGGTAATTTGCTTTTAGGTAGGCTGTATAGTAGGATATCATACCATAGCTTGCCGCATGGGCTCTGTTGAAGCCATATCCAGCAAATTTTTCCACAGCGGCAAATATATGCCTTGCTTGCTCAGAACTTATACCATTTTGCTCGGCTCCTTCGATAAACATTTTTTCTTGAGCTTCCATTTCAGATTTGATTTTTTTACCCATAGCTCTTCTGAGTAAATCTGCATTACCCAAAGAGTATCCGGCCAGGATTTTCGCGATCTCCAGCACTTGCTCTTGATAAACAATTACACCATAAGTTTCCTCTAACAAATCTTTCAGTAGTGGATGTAAGTAATCTGGCTTTTGCGTACCGTGCTTGCATGCGATATATGTTGGTATATTATCCATGGGTCCGGGTCTATATAAAGCCCCAAGAGCCATTAAATCTTCTATACAGTCTGGCCTTAATTTTCTTAAAGTATCCTTCATGCCAACGCTTTCAAACTGGAATACGCCTACAGAGTGCCCACTAGATAACATTTCATATGTTTTGGGGTCTTTGAGAGTAATCTTTGACAAATCTAAAGACACTCCGTTGCTTTTTAATAAATCCATGCATTTTGAAATTACTGTTAAAGTCTGAAGGCCCAAAAAGTCAAATTTTACTAAACCAGCAGCTTCTGCATACTTCATTGAATATTGAATAATATTCATGTCTCCATTTACATCTTTGTATAATGGCAGCATTTCTATCAGTCTTTTTCCAGAAATCACTATACCTGCTGCATGAACTGAGCAATGTCTGTTTAGCCCCTCTAAAACTAGCGCTATCTCAAGCACCTGCTTTACTAACTCATTATCTTTTTTATGATTATATAGCCCTCCTCCTTCATATGCTATTTTCAGCTCAGCTACATCTTTTATAGCAGCCTCTAGTGTTACGGGATTCACCGCGTTAAATGGGACTAATTCTGTAAGATAGTCGGCGATTTCATATCGAAGCCCGAGCACTCTTGCTACATCTTTTATCGCGGCTTTAGCTTGCAATTTTCCAAATGTAATAATTTGGGCAACTCTATCATCTCCGTATCTAGAGCGCACATAGTTTATAACCTCTTCTCTCCGCTCTTGGCAAAAATCTATATCAAAATCTGGCATCGAAATTCTCTCTGGATTTAGAAAACGTTCGAATAATAACCCAAATCTTATAGGGTCTAAATCTGTTATAAGTAGACTCCAAGCAATAATTGACCCAGCACCAGAGCCCCTCCCCGGACCGACATTAATCCCATTTTCTTTGCTCCATTTTATAAAATCAGAAACAATTAAGAAATATCCTGCAAAGTTCATTTTTGTTACAACTTCGAGCTCATAATCAAGCCTTGAAAAATATTTAGACTTAATTAACTCTTTATCGCACTCTTTTTGTAAAGCAAATTTATCTTCGAGTTTTTTTGTAAGACCTTCATATGCAAGTTTTTTGAGTAATGCTTCTTCGGATTCTTCTTGAGTAAAGATTGGCAATATTGGATCACTTTCTCTTGCCCTGACTGCGCATCTTTTAGCGACATTACACGCATTAATTATAGCGCTCGGTAAATCAGAAAATAGCTGCGCCATCTCATCCTTACTTTTAAAGTAACATTGATTACTGACTAATTTTCTATTCATATCCTCTTTTACAACACCTGATGCAATACACATCAGCACATCGTGCGCGTAATGCATATTAACATCTGCAAATAGTACTTTATTGGTTGCTAAGATCGGTATTTCCATACGAAAAGCCAAATTAAGGTACTTCTCCTCAATTTTTATCTCTTTGGCATCATTAAGTCTAAAAATCTCAAAATAGAACCTATCGCCAAAAATATTATATAATTTTCTTGCTAAGTTTTCCGCATCCTCTTCTTTGTTTTCGAGTAGCAAAGTCCCTATAGGTCCATCTATATATCCCGATAAACAGATGATTCCATCATTACATTTCTCTAAATCTTCTATAGTAATATGCTCTGTGTATTTTCTTGAATTTTGTGTATAAGGATAGCTTGCAAGCTTTAGTAAGTTTTGATATCCAGTTTCATTTTTTGCAATGAGTAATATTTCAGCAAAATCAGATTTTACACTATCGTCATTCTCTTCTCTGAATAACAGATTAACTATTAATCCATGAATAGGTATCACTTTCTTTTTTGCTGCTTCTATAGCAAATTCTAATGATCCAAATAAATTGGAATGGTCTGATAGCGCTACTGAATCCATTGCATTTTCTTTGGCAAGGGATATTAATTGAGGAATCTTAATTGTACTAGCAAGAAGAGAATATGCGCTTTGGCACCTTAGATGCACAAAATCCTTAGCATAATCTTGTAATATATTCTGATTCATTATCTAATCTCCCTAGCCTACTGGGGCCATATTTTTTCCTATAGCATAAGTTGTAAAACCGCTTTTTTTCGCATTATCTAAATTAGCAATGAGTCTGAAATCTATAAGTATTCTTTCTTTCATATGCATACCTATTTGATCGTAGTTTATGCCGGCAAATTCTTGCCATTCTGTCAAAATAACAATAGCGTGCGAGTCTTTAGTAGCATCAAATATGCTGTTAGATATTTTATATCTACTCATATATGGATTGGAAAAATTTTTACCTACTACAGGGTCGTATATTTGTAATACGTAACCTTCTTGCTCAAGCATCTGTGATATTTTAATTGCAGGACTCTCTCTAACATCATCGGTATTTGCTTTAAAAGTTAGGCCTAGTATAGTAATTATTGATTCTTTTTTTACTATCGCTTTTATTTTATCACTCATGAGTCTATATCTACTCATATTAGAACTAATAGAAGCATTAAGCACGTCACATGGTATTTTTAGCTCCTGCGCAAGAAATGCCAGAGCAAGAGTATCTTTAGGAAAGCATGACCCTCCATATCCCGGACCGGGCTTTAAAAATAATGGACCTATTCTTTTATCAAGCCCTATGCCTTCGGATAAGGTAGTAATGTCAGCACCTATTGCTTCACATAAATTCGCCATCTCATTTATAAAAGACAGCTTAATGGATAAAAAACTATTTGAGCAATATTTTATCATTTCAGATGTTGTGGTATCTGTACCCAAAAATATTACTCCCTTCTCTATAAGAGGAGCAAAAATTTGTTGAAGTATTTTTAAGCTCGCATTATCTCCTCCAGCTACAATTCTATCTCCGTGTAAAAAATCATGAACCGCAGATCCCTCTCTTAAAAACTCTGGATTTGATGCTATTTTATGATCAAAGCCATTTGCGCGTAATAACTCAGCACACTTGATACAAGAGCCAGGAGGTACTGTAGATTTTATTACTAATAGACAATCTGATGGTACTATTTGCGCTGCAGTAAGTAATGCATCCTCTACGTAAGATAAATCTGCCATACCGTCAGCCGCAGAAGGAGTGCCTACACAAATGAATATGACATCGCAATGTATCAAATCTTTGTAATGTTCAGAGAATATTATTGCCCTGCTTTCAATCACTTGGCGCATATGTAAGGCTAGATTCTTTTCATATATTATACATTTGCCCTCTTTGAGATGCTTGATTTTATCTTCATCTTTATCAATACAGACAATATTATGCCCGATATAAGCAGTCATGATAGCACTCACAAGCCCTACATAACCACCTCCTATAAATCCAATCTTCATTATTATTCTTTATGATTATCAATGAGCAAGAAAATTAGCAAAAATTCTATGGTATGTAAATCTTTAAAATGCAATTAATAAGGACTAGAATAAAATATAATAAGAATCGATAATAATCTTGCTCTATAATCATAGGGATAATAATGGATTCTGAGAATTGGCGATGCATAAGATTAACAACATAATAAATGGCCTATAGCACCTTATTACATCACTATATTAGTTCCTAATATTAGATTAGTGGAGGCATAGTATGAGATTAATATATTTAATGAAATTGTAATATAGTTTTTTTATCACTATATAATTTAATATTATATATATATATATAAACATAATTATTATTATATAATATTTATATTAATTATATTATAGTTATATTAATAATAATTATGTTTACCTATATGCCCAAAACTCATATCATAAATAATATCAAAAAAAGTATTAATGCATTTTTTTCTAGTAATGCCTATAGTACTGCTCAAAGTAAATCCCAGGAAACTATAAATACAAACCTAAATACTATAGAAGTCGCAACGAATAATACAAAAGATTTAGAAGAGGAGTTTCTAGAAAATAATCTAGAAACTCCTAATATAAAATCTAGTATTCATTACATTAAACCTCAGATTACTCTAGAAACATCGGAGCTTTTGAGTCTAGAGTCTTCCATACCATCTCGAGAAAATTTCAATGTAGAAGATGAGTTGTTGAATAGTCATTTAAAAACCTCTAATGCACAACCTGATTTTGATCATTTATTTTCATATACTCAAAGTCCGGAGGTATCTTCGTTATATAATAGCAATGAGCCATTCTACAAGAATGTACCTCCTCTTATTCTCAAGAATCCCGATCGCCAATACGAATACGATCAATTGAGTGAGGCTCATTATATGTCATTATCTGATATTTCGCATATAGAGAGTAATGATGCGATGAACGCATTTTCTGATATCAGGAATAATGATGTACAAAAGTCTTTCTACGATCTGATGTCAATATCCATGAAATTGGCATCAGATTACAACAATTCAAGCCGCTCTGATTACACTACAAATAGTGGTGTAATCAAAAATGAAATATTATCACATATTGAAAATAAAAAATTTGCGGATGCAACACATGCTGTTGATGAATTAATACAAATCAAAAAATCCTCTCTTAAAAATCAAGAAAGTAGTAATAGACCTATATCTACAATCACATCGAATCTTCAATACGAGTCTGATGAAGCACCAAATCATCAAATTACATTATTTAAAGACGTTGCAAATTTACTCGTCGCCACAAATAAACTGCAACATCTTATACAAGGAGAAGTAGAAATACGCGCGCATTCGTTAAGTAATAATACAGTCAATAAATATGGTGCAAATAATCGAGAATCTGATATCGCTAGGAAAACTCCTAATCATCCTAATTCTATAAGATCAGAAATTGAAGATAATAGATGCTTTAGTCCCTCAATTACAGAGCATTCTGTAGAATCAGAAAACCATGATATATTCTCTTATGTACATAGTGAAGATTATTGGAGTGATACATTATCTGATAAACCATCGAGAGTTCTTGATAAAACCTCTAGTTTTAAAACATTCCTATCTATAGACTCTATTCATGACATGCAAATTTCGCAACAAATTCTCAACAGCGCTAAGGAAGTAGCAAAATCAGCTATACAGAGTCCAAAGCCTTCGGATCAAAAGACAGTGAATGAACTAACGCAGATGATCGTAGATCTTACAGAAAAATTAGAAAATCTTAGATCTAGCATGACGCAAACAGAAAATGCAACAAAGGTACTTGTATCAAAAATGTCCAGTATGGAGTACGCAGTCGCGCCTGCAATAAAACTGAGTGAGGAAATATCAGCGTACCAATATGAAATGGATGCGATCAATATGTTTCCTCCATTACAAGATTACCATTCTGGATTCACTACTGCTATGGAAAAATTTTGCATAGGGGCATTTGCAAGGCAATCAGGGCTTGTAAGCACTGGATATGAAATTATGGCACTCTCTTTGATAGGATCTTTTGTTCCTGGTGCTGCAACTTTTGTGAATCCTATAGATTTTGTTGCATCCAACGCTATGGAAATTCGAACAACCAATTATGTGGTAAATGCTCTCAACAATATGAATTCTTTTACTGTAACGATGAATAACACGATACCTGATCTTGCAAGAAGTGTAACTTTGTATCCAGGGAATAGTGAATTAATTAATAGTGCTAAGTTTAGTAGATTTGAAGTATTCCTTAGGTCTGCTGAAGGTTTCTTGTGGACAGAGGAAGAACCTAGCGCTCCATTCGCACTTGGGGCAAATGATGCACTGAAGATTATCGCAGCTCTTGAATATAATCAAATCAACTTTAAAGAGCATTCTATAGAAGACAATATAACAGATGCATTAGGGGTATTATTTGCTCATAATGATTACGGAGTAAACTCATCATCTCAAGATCTCCTCGTAGAATCAAGGGTCCAGGAGGATGTTGATCTCGAGACCGCGGCCTCTTCTTTGAAAAATATTGCTCACAAAAATATAGGTTCTCAATCCAAAGAAAAGTTAGATCATACTAATTTAACACCTACTTCTAACATAGTGGGTTCAAAGGGATCTACAATCGCAGTCGAATGCTCAGAGTGCCTTATGATAGAGAGGTTATTTGGATATTTCAATATTAAAGAAGATAATACGGAAAATGAGAAAGAGTATAAGAGTAGTATAGAGCATGATACAGGGCAGATGAATGTCGGAGGCAATAAAGTAACTATTATCGATCATTATTCATAACTAAAACAGGACTAATGCATTCACCATATAAAATTGCATTATTGGACTACGAATTATATACCAGTTCCATGTCATCTGATGCCCCAGCTATATTGCAATCATATGATATTATATTGCACTGACTTGCTTCTATGATATCTACTAATTCTAGGGCATGTATTGCTATCTTAGTATCATAATGATTATAAGGTTCTTTGTGAACACCTTTGGAAGATAATGAATTTACATAAAGATCATGTAGCGCTTTTATCTCATATTCTTTATCTGCTGTATTGAATATTTGCTTTATCTCTAAAGTTGCTAAAATTATATCTGAGTCTCCATCAAGGATCACCTGCCTCAAGAATCCGAATATCTGACCTCTCAATATCTCCGTGTTAGAGTAAGATATTATAACGTTTACGCATTCAGTGTGTTTATTCTCTATTGCATAAGTAAAAGCATTGTATGGATCCAGGGTTTTTATAGTGTAATATTGTGGGTGGGTCATTATATATTCTAGACAATCTAGGTGACCATATGCAGATGCAAGCATCAGTAACGAAAAACCATTTTTATTAATTATAGATGAATCCGCGCCTAGATGCATAAAATATTGCAAATAGTTTATATCTCCTAATTTTATAGCCTCCATTATAGCACTATCTCCCCAAATATTCACTAAATTAATATTCGCGCCTTGTCTTACCAAGAACTCTACAGATGAATCTTGTTGATTCCGTACCGCTAACATTAAAGCTGAGTATCCGTTATTGTTTTGCATATTGATACTCGCTCCTCTTGCTACCAGAAGATGCAAAGCTTCAATATTCCCAATACGTCCTGCCTCCATTAAAGGAGTTTCCAAGAAGTGGTTGGTTGTGTTAATATTTGCACCCCTATCCAAAAGAGACTTTAAGCAAATAATTTGATTATGAGTTACGGCCATTGTAAGTGCTGATATATTATAATCTCCTTTAAAATTTACATCTGGTAAAGACTCCAAAAAATTCCGTATAGAATTCTCATGTCCAGTGCATGCCCTATAAAATTTTAGTAACGGCTCCAAATCCTGATCTGGTCTTTGTTTTAAAATTTTGCTCTTTTTAGTATTGCGCTCATGTAAGGACTGACGATGTGTTAATCTTACTAATATTTCGTCAACTTGAGATTGATATTTATCATTTATCGAATCAATTCTTGTATCATAGTTCAACATTCTATTCTCATTCGATAGATTAAATTTTATCACAAAGTGACATAAGGATTCTATAATATACTTCAACATGATTTCTACATCTCCGAAGGCATCATATTCAAATCCTCATGGAAATCAATAAATTCATAGGGAATATTTTATTAATTAATATAGCAGAATCACAGATAGTTTGTGCAATAAACTGGTTCTATAATAAAAGATAAATGATGAAGCAATAGAAGGTAATACAACTCGTGGAGCCTCGGAGCTAATAATATAAGAAATATCTACTGATAAAAATTGGGTCCTAGGATGGATAAAAAGCTGCTTTTGTAATGATGCATGAATGACCTAATACTTGTGCGGGTTTTTTGAGATCTACTATCTCAGTTTTTAGTATCGCTATTGCAAAATTGTCCCAACTTGAGCATACTGCGCCAATTTTCTTCCCATCTTGCATTACATCTTCTTGAGCTAAAATCTCTACTGGCGCCTTACAGGTCAGCTTAAATACCCCTTTCCTCACCACTCCTTGATACTTTGTACGGGAAATCACCTCTTGGCCTACATAGCACCCCTTGGTATAGGAAATAGCATTAAGATGGTCACATCCATATTCAGGAGGGAGAGATTTTTCGTATACTAAATCTATAAAACCGTCTGGAATTGAGTATAAATACTTGTCTTCAAGGTAGCTCTTATCCTGAAGTATAACATCTGGAATATTCCTAATCATTCTATATCCCATTTTATTATATCTATTATCTTTATATATTATTTTTGCCTCAGGCTTAGATCTGAAATAGCATATTTGTAGATTTTCTTGCAATTCTATCGCTACATCCATATTAAACTTATAAAAATTAATATAATCAATAAACTTGTCTATATTCTGTTTGTTCAGGTCTAAAATATATGAGTTATCAACCAAAATAATGAAGCTATCAAATAGGAATCTTCCATTTCTATTCAGAAAATAAGTGTATATACATTTATTCTCACCTGCTAGTACTTCGTCTAGTAGTTCTATTTGATTTGTAATGATAGATTGTAAAAACCGTTTTGCATCTACTCCAAACAGCTTAACCACTCCTCTATTTTCTAAAATTTGCATTATTTCTACATTATAATTAATCTATAAAACTCAATATCACGCATAATTAATAAAAGCAATATACTGAGCAAAGATTATTAGGTTGGATAACTGGTTATACGCAGAACTCTCTTCAGCAGCTTAACTAACATCAGCACTAACGCAAAAAGCCCTAGCGCTCCTATATA
>CAYGNF010000031.1:0-12529 GCA_964351245.1 uncultured Rickettsiaceae bacterium
ATTTAAAAGAAATTGCCGTAGAATCTACGAATCCAGCATTAACAATTTCAGCAACTGCAATGTCAGTATTTTTTTTAGGTTGCAGTAAATGTGATAAGAAAGAGAAAGAAGAGATGTCGAAGAATATAGATTCTTTAACTAATACACAATCTGAAGAGCCTAAATCCACATTATCCGATGAAGAGAAGGATAAAATCCTAAAAAATCTCAATATTATGAATAAGAATCTTGCTTTTACTTTGAGCGATAATAATAGCTTCGTATCAAAAATACTCAAAGCATGGAGTGGTTTTCAAGCGATTAATGCTTTGATGAATATCAGTAATATTGTTTTTACTAAAGTAGAAGATTTAGAATTAATCGCTCTAAGTCAAGAAGTAGGATTTCATGATGCAATCGAAACCCAAATCTGTAATAATATTTTATATAGCAAGCAATCCTACAAGAGCGCATCTCCAGAAGATCAACAAAAAATGAAAGATGAAATGAAAGATAAAATGAAAGATAAGGTTAGGCAAGCATTGAAAGCTAGTAAGTTTGATACGATTTGTAAGCAATTGCACAAGAATCTCAAAGAGGGAAATAAGTACCAATCTGTAATGAATGGATGGAGCTTAATGTCTGAATATAATAAAATTAATTCTGATATTCTCAAAAAATACCAACCCCAACCCCAACCTCAGCCTAAATCATGGTATAATTGGGCTTCCTACACTTCTAAGAAGAAGCCTAACCCCCCCCAATCTAGATAGAGCATAAATGACTAATTCCAGCGATCATAATACAGAATCTCCCGGTGCAAAGGGAGTATTATATGAAGCTGCTATACCTCACGTGCATAATAGATATCTTAAGTATCTAGAAATACGCGTGCAGAAAAAGCAAGGAGGCGATCCAAACTTATCTGAAGATGATGGCAAAAAGTTAGTGGATAAAATGAATTCTGGAGATCCAGTGCAATATATAAAATTCTATGATGATCTCAAGGCCAAATATGATTTAGAAGAAGTAGAATGGGGAATAAAGGATTCTACTGTCGCCGATAGCCCTGGATACGGTTCTTATCTTGTATTAGCGGGCATTGCCCTGAACAGAGTGAAATCGGGTCTGGGGACTGCAATATTTTTAGGACCATTATCTACATTAACTAACATGATATTATCAGGCGCTCATACCGTAGCTTCTGCAATATTCGGCGGAATTATTTGTACAACTGCATTCGCATTTGCGGGGCCTATTGGTATTGTAGCGGGAGCAGCTGCGGCTTTTTGCATCTATAAATATTTTGAAGTACAAGAAAGCAAGACTCTAGAAAAGAGGTGGCAGGAAATCAAGAATCTTGGTGGTGCTACTAATATAAGTGATGATGGATACAATCAATTTATAGAAGCAAAAGGATTGTGGGGTAAGATTATTGGTAATAGAGCAATGTATAATCAATATTTGAAACAAGGTATAAAGGAAGGTTTATGCGCGCTAAAAAAGAGCGGTAAAGTCGAAGGTTACATACAGAGTTTTAATAAATTTTCCGATAGCGCAAAACTACGCATCCAGAATATCTCAGAAGATCATTATCTTGATCACCTAGCTCATGTTAATAATACGAAATCATTTAGTAAATTTTTAGATATTTTTTCTATAATAGACAGATCTCAGAAATTTCGAGTTAGTACTCTTAATAATGCTTCATCTAAGACTGAGACAGCAGAAGCAATACCGTTAACGCGTAAAACTCATAAAGTAGTTGAGTCCGATAAAAAAGTAGAACTACAAATCTCATCACCAAGGCAGCAAGGAAAGCGGAGTAACACAAGATAAAATATACAGAGCTGGAGGCTCAGTTTATCATCTTATCAAAACCCTGCTCCAAGCTTAGTTGTTTAATGCGAGATCTTTAACATGATTAGGATTATCTGCTTTATAGCCCATTGCTACAAGATACATTTCAGAGGAATTTTTTCTACTAGATGCTGGTTTATAATGTTTCACCTGCCTAAAATTATCCTTAATTCTTCGCAATAAGTCTCCCTGCGCCCCTCCTTGAAATATTTTAACTACTATTGACCCTCCCTCTCTAAGCACCATCTTAGCAAAATCTATCACTCTTTCGCATAAATCCATGATTTTCAGATGATCTGTAGGCTTGTGCCCCGTAGTGTTTGGAGCCATGTCACTAAGTATTAAGTCTATTTTGCCAGAAATATTATCATGCAAAATCTTTAGTGTATCCTCATGGCAAAAATCACCCTGTATTAGATGCACATTCTCTACTTGATCCATTTCTATTAAATCTATAGCAATTATTTCTACATCTTTATTGATTTTTTGCGATAAAATCTGACACCACCCACCGGGCGCAGCCCCGAGATCGATAACTTTGCTATTTTTCTTGATTAATTTAAACTTGTCGTCAATCTCTTGTAATTTATATGCAGCGCGAGATCTATAGCCCTCCGATTTTGCTCTAATAACATATTCATCGTTTATATGCCTTCTAAGCCACTGCGAAGAAGAGGTTGATCTATTTTTTGCTTTCTTGATATTTGTATTTTTAAGACGCATGTTCTCTTATTTCTTTTAAAATCTTATCTATAATTCCATTGACGAAACCTATATCTTTTTCTTGAAGCATCTCTGCGGCAATATTAGTGTACTCATCGACAATGACATTTTTAGGTGTTTCTGGAAATATCAAAGCTTCTCCAACCGCAGAGCGCAATAGGGCTTTTAGATTTTGGCTACAATTATTATAATGCACCGTATCAGACAAGTGCTTAATGATATATTCATCTATCTTATCTTTTTGAGCGTTAGCAAAGTTTGCAATCTCACGAAACATAGAAATATTGATTTTGATTTTATATTTTTTGGCTCCATCTTCAAATAACTCACATACATTCTCTGACCGGTACAATTCTTCGATTTGTTTGATAATATAAAAAAAATCTAGATTTTGTTGATTTATAGATTGATATAGAGCTTGAATTACAGCTATGCGTGTGATAGTTTTGGCATTGAGATTGATCATAGAGTTTTTTTAATATCATGTGTCTTTATTATAATTAAATTATCTGTGTTATAAAGTGCTAAATTTAATATTTGGATTTTTATTTGTCATTACTGCCATTGTATCTATCCATGAACTCGGTCATTACATTGCTGCAAGAATGTGCGGCGTAAGCGTTGAGGTTTTTTCTGTTGGTATGGGGAGGCCATTAATTAGCTATAAAGATTCAGTAGGTACTTTGTGGCAAATTGCAGCAATGCCTATAGGCGGGTATGTCAAAATGCTCCACGATGGTGATATATCTAGCTCGAGTCCAAAGGTAAACACAGAAATAAGCCAGGAACAAAAACGTAGATCATATATTTTTCAGCCCCCTATCAAGAGACTCTTCATAGCAATATCAGGCCCCTTAGCCAACTATATTCTTGCTTTTGCTATATTCTTTGTGATGCATTTATCTTTAGGTAAGATGATCGCAAGTAGTAAAGTGGCGCAGGTAGTTCAAGATTCCCCAGCATTTGAAGCAGGGATTATGCAAGGCGATATTATCAGTTTTATTGACGGCAAAAAAATCGAGAGGTTTGAACAAATTCATTCCTACGTTTCCTTAAGACCTGCAAAAAGAATGAATCTGGGGATTACTAGAGGTAATGAGTTTATACATATTACTTTAGTAACTGGTACAAAAGATTTACTTGATGAAGAAGGGAAGTTAGTAGCAAAGATAGGTGTTATGGGAATCATGTCTGAATCACCTCAGTTTCATTCTGTGGGAATAATTGGATCTGCATATGAGGCAATAGTTGATATTAACAATATAGTGCAAATGACAATGACAGGACTAATTCAGATGATAACAGGAGATAGATCCTTAAATGAGCTTCGGGGAAGTATTTCAATCGCGACTCAGTCAGAGAAATCTTTGCAACAGGGATATTTAAGTTTTGCGATTTATGTCGCTATAATATCTATCAATATAGGATTTGTAAATTTACTACCTATACCCGTGCTAGACGGAGGTCATATAATGCTTTGCATATATGAAATGATGGCTGGAGGGCCCCTTAATGCATTTGCAGAAAAAATTTTAATAAAGGTCGGAGTAGTTTTTCTGATTTTTATGTTTGTAATTTCTACATGGAATGATATAAGAGCACTATTGTAAGATTGATTGTGTTTTATATGAAGAGTAAGATATTTAAATTAACCCACTATGTTGTCGCGCTTCTGGCGTTTTGGTCATTTACATCTTTTGCTGAGATTGTAAGGTCTATCAACGTTGTAGGAAATGCTAGAGTAGAAAAAACTTCTGTAATAAATTATCTAGCTCTAAAACAGGGCCAGCATTATTCAGAAGACAAGGAAGCTAGATCAATTAAAGAGCTATATAGCACAAACCTATTTAGTGATATAAAGATGCATTTTTCAAATGGATCACTCAATGTCACGGTACAAGAAGTTCCACTCGTTACTAAAGTCTCGACTCAGGGTAATAATAGATTAAAGTCTGGAGTTATTCTGAAGGAGTTGAGCACTCACAAAGGATCTTTCTTGAGCAAAGCAAGCATCAAGATTGATATAGAGAGAATTAAAGAATTATACAGGAAATCTGGTAGATATACCGTAGTTATAGATGCAAAAATTGAAGATTTAGGTAATAGTAGGGCAGCAGTCTTGTTTAAAATAAAGGAAGGCCCCAAAACAGGTATAAGATATATTAATTTTGTAGGCAATAGAAATTATAGTCGTTCTGAACTCGGATCTGTAATAGCAAGTAAACAAAGCGCTTGGTTTAGATTTATGGACACGAGCGATACATATGACCCGGAAAGATTTGAGTATGACAAATATTTAATAAAGCGCTTTTATAATTCTGTAGGATATGCAGATTTTAGAGTCCTATCTACACTTGCTGAAATTTCTAAAGCAAAAGATTATTTTACTCTTACTTATACTATAGATGAAGGTCCCAAGTATAATATTGGTAATATTCTTACTGTAACTCAGATAGACGGTATAGAAGTAGATCAATTTAATTCTATTATCAACATCAAGAAAGGAAGTATCTATAATCGCACTCAGCTTGAGAACATATGTGATAATATCAATAATAAACTAGCTGACATAGGGTATGCCGGCGCGATGACCGATGTAAGTGAATCAAAGAATCCAGAAGATAAAACTATTGACCTTAAGTTCATTATCATGCAAGCCTCCAAAGCTTATGTGGATAAAATTAATATTAATGGTAATATCAAAACAAGAGATGAAGTAATCAGGAGACAAATTAAATTTCAAGAGGGCACTCTATTTAATAGATCTGCTGTGACGAAAGCTGATCGCAATCTAAAAAATCTCGATTATTTTGAAAAAGTAGACTTAGACGTCACTCCTTCGGACAAAAGCAATACTAAGGTTGATGTTAATGTAGATGTAGAGGAAAAATCTACTGCAGCTATTCAGTTCGAACTTGCAATAGATTCTGTGCAGGGTCCTATTGGAAGAATTAATTTTGCAGAGAGAAATTTACTAGGTACAGGAAGATATTTTAGTGCAGGAGTTGAAAAATCAGAGAAAAAAATAAGTCAGAGTTTAGGAGTCACCGATCCATATTTTATGGATAAAGATTTACTCGTAGGACTAAGTTTATATCATTCTAGTTCAGTAAAGTCTAAAAAATCCCCGTTTGCTCAAAGGAGTGATATTATTAGTCCTAGAGTAGGATATGATATCTCCGAGAATTTACATCATGATATTGTATACACATTAAAGAATGATAAATTGACCGGTCCAGAGGCTCAAAAAAATTCACTACACGTCCACGAGCAATATGGTAGTAATACAACATCTTCTATTGCTAATATTTTTACCTATGATCAGCTTGATAGTAGTATTGTCGCAAAAAACGGATATATAGTTTCTGCAAGTGAAACAGTTGCTGGTTTAGGAGGTGATACTAAATACCTCAAACATGAAGCTGATTTTAAGTATTTCTATTCTTTCTGGGAAAATAATTACACATTTAGAATCTCTGCAGAGATCGGTAAAATTCATGGATATTCTGGTAAAAAAGTTAGCATTAGTGATAGATTCAACTTAGGGGATTATAGATTGCGGGGATTTGAGATGTCGGGAGTTGGGCCAAGAGATAAGAGGACGATGGAATCCTTAGGTGGTCAGAATATGTATAAAATTACCACAGAACTTGAATTCCCCATTGGATTTCCCAAGGAATTTGGAGTATCTGGGGCGGTATTTTGTGATATAGGAGCTCTTTGGGGATTTGATATCAAATTACCTGATTTATACACAAAATCAAATGCTTACAATACCGTAGAACCTAGGGTGAGTTATGGGTTTGGCCTAATATGGCTGACTAGATTTGCGCCTATCAGAATAGATTATGCCACTCCTTTACGTAGAAAACCCTACGACCAAGTGCAGCATTTTCATTTTAGACTTTCAACGAGCTTTTAGAGAAAAGATACATGCGGATATTATTAACTATATTACTATCTCATGTGATGATGTCATGCAGTTCTCAAGAGCCAGTCGAAATCATTTATGGTACTAAAATTGGCTCTCATAAACCCAAATCAGAGATTAGTAGAAAAAAATTTGGCACAGAGAGCGCCGAACTATCTACATCACTAGAAGAAAAAAATAACAATTTTTTAAAAATACACGAAGAAGCTGATGATCCAAAATATATCGATGAAGATTATAATATCAAATCAGGATCTAGTACCTCTAGCAGATCAACAACTTCTAATCACTCTAATGCCATAGATGCAGAGCTTTCTACTATTGATACTGCTTCTCAAGATAATAGTGCATATGATCACAGAAAAAACCCAGCAATATCACAGAATAGAGAGTACCTTGCTAAGCAATCCGGGGTAACTATAAAGCCGGGTTCTGCAGGTAAAAATCAAAATCCCAGAGTAGGAGCAGGAAACCAGAAAAATCAAGAAGGAGCGCCAGATCACAAGGCGCTCTCTACTCAAGCTACGCCCAGCAATCAAAATACATTTACCCTTATTGCGCCAGTATCTGGGACTATTATCAGTAGGTTTGGAGAGGTGGTAGATGGCTCAAAAACGCAAGGCATTAATTTTTCTGCAAAAGCCGGAGCGCCTGTTAGGGCGTCGTATGATGGCGTAGTAGTTGCAACGGGTAAGGATACAAAATTTGGATACAGAATTATCATTAAGCATGATTCAATAGGAATACAATCTGCTTATGCTCATCTTGGCAAGATAGCAGTGAGCAAAGGCCAGATTGTTCGGAAAGGAGAAGAAATAGGATCAGTAGGGCAGATAGGTGAGTCCCCTGCTATGCATTTTGCTGTTCGCAAAGATAATGCGATAGTTGACCCTATGCCATTTTTGAAATAGCGTGGTAAAAACCAAGCATTATTTATAAATCTCCAAGCATTATTTATAAATCTTAATGAACGCTATAGATGTGGAGTCTGAGATTCATCTCTTGTTATTGACGAGATTTGCCACAAGAACAACATGCGTATATTTGAAACTGACTGAGCCGTTATAGATTTTATAATCAAGCACTAAAAAGCAAATACGAGATCTTTGTCCTAAGTCTGGATCATTTATATTATGCGAGCTTCATTATTATCAGTATCGTACTCAGATTGCCCGTATCTTACTCGAGCTCTCACGACCGCCCCCACTTCAACTACGGACTCCATTTTTACTGGAATAAAATTCTCTGTTCTTCCTATATTATTTTTTTCTACTAGTATATTCATGAAATGACCATCAAATTTTTTGTAGAATTTTGCTAGGTTTTTTGCGCCTTCTGATCTGAGGAGCCCCGCTCTTTCTTTTTTAACTTTACTTTCCACTTGGGGCATTCTTGCTGCGGGAGTCCCATTTCTACTAGAGTAAGGAAATATATGCAAATATTGAAGATCTGCCTCTTGAATTAGTTTGAGGCTATTTAAAAACATCTCATCTGTCTCTGTAGGAAATCCAGCAATCATATCAGCACCGAATGCTACATCTGGCCTTACATTCCGTAATTTATTGCAAAAATTGATTACATCTTCTCTATTATGCCTTCTTTTCATGCGTTTTAGTATCATATTATCCCCGGATTGAAGGCTAATATGAAAATGAGGCATTAACTTTGGCTCATAGGCCATTATCTCAAAAAGTTCGTCATCAATTTCTGCTACATCTATTGAAGCTAACCTTAATCTATGCAAACGAGGTTCTTGAGCAAGGAGTCTTCTGATCATCTGGCTAAAACTTGGGGCTCCAGGTAAGTCTGCCCCATAAGATGTCACATCAACTCCAGTGAGCACTATCTCATTATATCCATTATCTACCAGCGCCTTTATATGAGTTGCGATAGCTCCCATTGGAACAGATCTACTATTTCCACGACCATATGGTATAATACAAAAAGTACATCGATGATTACACCCATTTTGAATTTGCAAAAAAGCCCTAGAATGCTCACTAAAACTACTAACTAGATGGGGCGCGATTTCTTTAATAGTCATAATATCGCTTACTACCGAGCGATCATTATCTAATTTATAATTATCTTGCAAGAGCTTCTCTTGATTTCCAAGTATTTTATCCACCTCACTTAATGAAGAAAATTGTTCCGGATGCGTTTGGGCTGCGCAACCCGTGACTATGATTTTTGTCTCCGGACTATCTTTCTTGAGTTTTTTAATTGATCTAATTGCCTCTTTTTCAGCGGCTTTTGTTACAGAGCATGTGTTAAACACTACTACATCTTCTAAACCTGATGAGATAAGATTTTGCTTTATAATTTCACTTTCATAAATATTGAGTCTACAGCCGAAAGTAACAACATTACTGGATTTATTCATATAGTTCTCCTTGCGCGACTAAAGATACAGGCCCTTGCATAATAATTTCATCATTCTCCATAGAGAGTCTTAGTAAATCAAGTTCAAACTTCACTATCACATCATTATTTACAAAGCCTAGTTTACGCGCTGCTGCAAAAGTTGCGCATGCACCACTGCCGCATGCATAGGTGAATCCCGCACCTCTCTCCCAGACTTTCAAGATTATAGTATGACTTCCTTCGAGTTTTGCAAAATTAACATTTACACCACCAGGAAAAATCTGAGATTTTTCAACCTTAGGACCAAGAATCTTCATATCTTCATTAGATAAATGTTCATTAAATATAACAATATGAGGATTGCCAACAGATAGGCATATAAACTCCGACTCGTCTCCAATATACGGTGCTAGATATTCTGCAATCGCGCTTCTTTTAGGGATCCACTCGGCATTAAAGTCAGCCGGCCCCATATTCACTGACACACTCTCCTTGTGGGCTGCATCGATATTTAATTTTCGCCCGCCAACATATATTGTAATTTTTTTATTCTCTAATTCTTTGGTTAATAAATATCCTAGGCACCTAGTGGCATTACCGCAAGCCATAGCGCTTGATCCGTCAGAATTATATATTTCCATCTTAATAATGCCATTTTCCTGGTAATATATTATGAATTGATCGCACCCTATACCCAGTCTCCGATCAGAGTACCTTATCACAAAGGAGCGTAGGTTTATATTACCCGGTAAGGAAGATTTATCTACTATAATAAAATCATTGCCCAGACCATGCATTTTTGTAAAATTAATTTTATGTATCATCTTGAGATCTCTTGTGTATTGCATCCATCAATTTAGGAGAGTTATAACGTATAGCGCGTGATGATTCTTAAGCAAAATATTACATAAGCTTACAAAATAATCATTTACTGTAGTAATATATAATATTTTTTGACTTTTAACAATCTGAAGTTTGGTGATGAGATCGATGATTATATTCCAATGTGGCTGGGACGGCTGGATTCGAACCAACGTATGACGGTATCAAAAACCGTTGCCTTACCGCTTGGCGACGTCCCATCTCACTAGCCCTAAGTTCTAGCAAAGTTTGTGATATAAGTCAAGTTGATGTATCATCCAAAGAGGTAGAATAATTATTTTTTAGGAATCCATACTTTGTAGCCTCTTTATTGGATTCATATATTTACGCAGCTTCTGATGCTCCATATTCTAGATCGATGATTCTTAGTTGTAGTAAGTATATCGGTTATACATGCAAGCCAAGTAGTTCTTTTGGATTATTTTGCAATGAGTATATCCTTTTCACTTTGTTACTCTTAAGCAACTATATTACTACATAAAAATATCAGCACAAAAGAGAAGGTAGGTTGGATTGATGATCCTATCATTTTATCACTATATAAAAATATTATATATTTCTTGCAATAATTTATTGTTTGTTACAGTATAACTGTGATACAATTAATAAAATTGTAACATATAAATAGGCTATACATATGGCTGCAGAACAAGATCTTATAATAGAAAATATCAGACTCGCCGATAAATCTGTGGCATCCGGACCTAATGAACAAATGGATTACTCTGTTTTATTAAGAAAAATTCTTATAGGATCTGAGTATTACACCAAGATCCAAAAAACTTCTTTTTTAAATACTAAGTCTACTTATGGGATAAAAAAACCATTATCCCAAAATTTAGTGCATCTTAAACAACAAATCAAAGAGGATATCAGGCATCTGAATACCCATCATGGATTTCGTGATTTTGCATCTTCTATTAAAGGAGAAAAAATTTCTAAAGAAGTTATGAATACTATAGAAGAATTCTTTAGAGAAGAGAGCGATAAGATTTCTTTTATAGATTATGGCCACATGGCACACATAAACAAAATCAGGGATATGCATATAAAAAAGAATATTATATCAGATTTAACAAAATTTTGGAATAGATCCTCCGCTCTTAGGTCAGGCACAGTGAGTTATCTAAAAGCCATATCCTGACTCTTGGATATAATAAATTCTGATTTTTACAATTTGCAAGCAAGTGCGAGATATAAGAGTGACTATAGTATTGTAATTTTGCAACAAAAAAAATTACTTATTAAAATATTATAATCTCCTTTTTTGTGATGTAACTTAGTATTATCAAAGCTTAGCATGGTAATAACTATTTGCTTTAAATAAACATTCAAATAAATTCTTTACCTCTAAGTCATAGTAATGCTGTACAATCCTCTCTAATCAATAATAGAATCATGCTCTTAATATATGTTGTGAGATATAAAGCCAGGACACATTGATCTACTTATAAGGTCAGATGCATTGATTTGCATTCCTACAGATTCTTAAGAGCTTTTCTTATAACGATATTCTTCAAATAATAAATTAAAGAGTAACTTAATGAAAAATATTTTAACTTCTAGATCAATTTTGTCCTCAGTTTCGGCGATTTCTTTTGCTTTATATAGTCAATCGGCATTAGCAGTTGATATTGGAGCCGGATTAGACTTGGGCAGTGATAGCGCTGACGCACATACATGGAGTCAGGTGGCCCCTTTCGATACCAAAAGTTATGATCTAACAGGTAATGTAGTACATGATTTTACGGGTCATGAAGGCACTATGATCATTTCGGGGGCTACTGCAATAACAGGTAAGATAGATTCTACTACAGCTCCAGCAGGAATATTGAGTGCACCGGCTGGTTCATCAGGAAGCATCGCTCAAACAGTAGGTGAAACTAATGAAATTGCAGCAATCAATATTGCAGATACAGGATCTCTTACAATCACCGGCGCTGCAAAAGCGACTGCAGTAACTCTTACAGGCTCTGGTAATCTGACCTTTGGAGGTGCATTAAATGCAGATACTATTAGTATTGGTAGCGGTACATTCACTGCCGGCGGTGCAACAAAATCAATTGCAGATGGAGCTACAGCAATATCATTCACAGCAGCTGGTACTCTTGACGCAGGAGTAAATATAGTAACTGGAGATGTAGATTTTGCAGGTAATGCAGGAACTTTAGAAATAGGTAACAATGGACAAATAACAGGTAAGATAGATTCTACGGTTGCATCAGAAGGAACAATTACTGGTACAGATCTAACTATCACGGGTGATATTGGTACAACAAGCGCAATCAAAGCTTTAAATATTACTGGCGATAATACAGCAACACTCGGGGGTGCAGTTAATATCACTAACATCACTACAGCAACCACAGATCAAGCAACAGTCTCTCTTACAAATGCTAATTCAGCTTTTACAGGTACTGCTGGTGCAACAGATAAAATGCTTAAAAAGTTTGAATCTGCAGCAAATTCCAAATTAACACTTGGAGAGAATACAGCAATTTATGCAACAAATATAGGAGGTAATGCAGCTGCCGCAATAGAAGTAAACGGAGCTACTACCTTATCAGGAGTAGTTGATGCAAATTCTGCAATCAAAATAAACGATGCTAAAGAATTAACCCTTGTAGATACTACTACTATTGGCGGCGCTATTGATGCAGCAAATGCAGGCAACGGTTCAGTATATAGTAATCCCGGTTCTGGTAATATAGTAACCTTTAGCGCAGCATTAGGCGCTACAAAGGCTCTAGATACATTTAAAATAGGAGCTGGTACAACAACATTAGGCGC
>CAYGNF010000032.1:0-12292 GCA_964351245.1 uncultured Rickettsiaceae bacterium
GTGTTGATTTCGGCCTCATGCTGCCCAGAGGTAATGGCATTAATGCGATCTATCTCGCTTCTAACAAAACTCTCCTGTTTTGCCTCGGGATTTTTTGTTGCTGGTCTATTCAGCTTCTTGGGTTTATCTGCATTGGGATTGCGTTGATTTTGTACACTTGTCTTACCAGGTGCCGTAGTAGGTGTTTGTAGTGTTTCGTTAGATACCTGATTATCTACTACTCCTGGAGCTGAAGGTGCAGCTGGCTTTGCAGGATCACTCTTATTCTCTGGTTGGACTGTAGGTTCTTGGTCTAATGAATAACTCGGTTTTGTAGGATTCTTGATGCTTGTGTTGATTTCGGCCTCATGCTGCCCAGAGGTAATGGCATTAATGCGATCTATCTGCAACTCTTGCTTTGGGTTTTTGTAAGAATTCATATCTATCTTAAGATTATCTATGCAATATATTCGAAATTTTACCCAACTACCCTTCTCTGCCCTCTTAAGAAGGGTATTAAATACTTCCTGTTGACTTGGGTCTGCACTATATTTTGTTAGAATATTTTTGGTAATATTATATCGATCTGCATCTGCCTCCTTTGCATTCTCTTGATATTTCTGATTTGTTTCTGGGTTATAATTCCCCATATTACGCGCAGCATTTTCAATTGGATCTAGTTCCTCCTCTCCGATTGTAGTAGAGGTGTTAGTCCCTGAATATTGCGCTTCCGCCACTGCTACTGATTTTTGTTCTCTGGTATTATCAATAGTGTTCTGCCTCTTTGGATCTGTTACTTGCCCCTCTTCTTCGCGTCCTCGCTTCTGCCCCGTTAGCTGATGTACTGAGGCTTCTGCTGCTTTTGCTTCTGCTGCCGCTGCTTCTGCTGATTCTTGTTCTTTTGGCGAGAGTCCAGGAGGCGGAGGAGGTCTCCAGCGTCTTTCCTCAGCGTATTTTATATCTTGTATCACTGTTTCAAGTTCAGAGTGCGATTCCTTGGTATTCTCATCATGATGTGACTTTGCTGCTTTCGTCAGATTATCCAATAAATTTTTTATATATTTATTATCCCCATTGGATTCTTGTACTTCTTCTAAAAGTGCAAACGCCGTATCTGCTATATCGTCTATATCTAAATCATCAGACTTGGTATAATTAATATTGTCATTCCTATCATAGAGTCCATCATCAAAGAACTCTTCGCTCGGTATACCCTCTTTTTCTGAGTATGTTTTTAAATCTTCTATTGTTTTTTCTCTCTTACTTGGTGGCTTAGGAGGCGGATCAGTCGGCGTAGGCGTAGGGGTATTTACTTTCTTGGTATTATTATTAGTTTGCTCTGTAAGGATTTTTGCTACTTCTGGTACTGCTTCTACTGCTTCTACTACTACCTCCTCTGCTTTTTGTTTTTCTAATGCTGCTTCTGGTGCTGCTTTTGCTGTAACTACTGGGGTCTCTGCTTGCTCTGCTGTAACTGGGGTCTCTGCTTGCTCTGCTGTAACTTGGGTCTCTTCTTCACCCCACCCATCATCATCGTCAGAATCAGAATCATTATCAGAATCATCGTCATCCTGAGTCTTTTGCGCACTCTTTAGCATCGGATTATCATGCATCTCATCCAACAAAGTTTTCTTCTGTGGTGTCTGTGGTGTAGGATGCTTTTGCTCGGACTCTTCTAGAGTCCTTAACTTTATTGCATCCTTATTCCGTATTGCTTCCAGGAGCGATCCTTGATCTTTTTTTGTGCCTTTTTGTGGTGTTTTTTTTAACTTGACTCCCTCAGTTATTTCGTCCAGGAGCGAGTTTTTGTTTTTTTGGTCATCTTCTGCCATAAATACCCTTTTTGCTAGACATATTATCTCATCAAAATATAGATCATTAATAATATAATAATAAATGAACTTAAGTAATGTTTCAAACTTCATCATAATTTATTGGAATATTTATGATTTTATAGTCTTTTATACAACAAATATTTCCTCTTGGGTAAATCACTAGAGTTTATGTCTTTAAGATAAATGCGCTTTTTAAGCTAGCAAAAATTTCTTATGCCTGTATAATCATCACTATGCCTAAATTAGGATTATAGTAAATTTTCTGGAGCCGTAGCTCAGCAGGATAGAGCGAGTGATTCCTAATCACTAGGCCGGAGGTTCGAATCCTCTCGGTTCCACCATCATCTATGAGGTTTTATGCCCAAAGTTCGTATATTAATTTTTTGCGTATGCAGCATGTTCATTCAGAGCTGCGGCCCCACTTTAATTTTTACAGCTGCGTCTGCCAGTACTTTTGCAACCGCAAAAGATAGGACACTCGGCAATACTATTGACGATAATCTGATATATGCAAAAATTAAGAAAGAATTCATCGCAAAAGGATTGAAGAAATTATACTTCAAAATAGGTGTAGAAGTTGTGCAATCAAGAGTTTTGCTTACTGGGGGCGTGGAATCTGAGGATGATATAATCACGGCTCTTGATATAGTATGGTCTATTAACGGCGTAAAAGAAGTGCTAAACGAGCTAAATATCAATGAAGAGAGTCGTAAATTTGATGCGCCTCAATATGTCAGAGATACATGGATCAATAGCAGAATCAAAGCAGCCATATTCTTTAATAGATCAATAAAATTTGTCAACTACACAGTTGTGGTGCAGAAAAATATTGTATATTTATTTGGAATAGCAAGAAGTGAGGAGGAGCTCTCTCAGGTGACTCAAATTTCAGCTCAAGTTTCTGGTGTTGAAAAGGTAATTAGTCATGTGCATTTAAAAGATAACTTTGCTGCAAATGCAAAAGACGATACAAGATCATCGCATAATGATTTAGATAATGAATATACGCAGTGAATATACCGAATTTGCTGACTATCGCTAGGATATTGCTTACTATTCCTATTTGTTTACTCGTGTATATTGAAAATCATGCTGGAAATTTATCTGCTTTTATATTATTCTCCATTGCTGGTATTACAGATTTTCTAGATGGTTATATTGCAAGAAAATATAATCTCGGTAGTAAACTTGGCAAAGCCTTAGATCCTATCGCAGATAAAGTACTCGTATCTTCATTGCTTGTTGTGCTTACAAATCTTGGTTACTCTAATCCTGCTTTTGCCGTACTTATTATTGCAAGAGAAATAATAGTAAGCGGAATTAGAGAAGTAGCTGGCAGTACATCACAAGCTGATGATTTTGCTGTGACCAATATTGCAAAAGCTAAGACTTCTCTTCAGATTATCTCTATCTCTATTTTGATAATTGCACCTATATTGGAAGAGAAGTTACATTTGCTTATGATAGGTAATGTTATTTTGCTTGTTGCCTGTATTATGAGCTTATATACTGGAATAATTTATATAGCTCGCGCAAGGAGGATGCTTGTTTAATCTTATCAAGAAATATCAGATTTAATAAATATACCTAAGGCTCTGCTTTATGAGCTCTATGCATCACTAGAATTATAATGGTAAAATAACCATATAAATCTTATAATAAAGTATAAAATCTATATGGTTTGTTTTTTGGGCCTAGATTATAGTTTTCCAAAGACGGGTGCATGTGGCACCCCTCCTCTAAGGACTAATACTCTATATCATCATAAAAAGAAGAGCTGCCGCTGACTACTGCGTATGTATCTTCTTCGACTGCCTCAAATGGGCTTATATCATCGTAAGAATCTGTAACATCTGAGCAATTATCATTAATAGTCTCAGAGTCTGAGGCTTCTTCCGATAAAGATTTTTGTTCTTTTGATACATTCAGACTTAAGTTAGATTCTTCTGGCAAAGATAGTAAAGAATTGTGCTCTTTTGCTATATTCATCAAATCATTATATTCTTTTTTGTAGTTTTCTTGCTGAGCTTTTTTATCTACTCCAAATATCCATGATGAAATAGTTGCTTTCTGATTTTCCATTTTGCCCACAACATAGCACTGCTCTGAAATATCTTTTTGCTCTAAAGCAAGAGCCTGGTATAGTTTTTCAGATGTATATTTCTGACTTAATTGTGCAAAAATCGTCTCAGAAGTAAGAGGGGCAATAGGAGTATCTTCTACCGTTTTGTTTGTATATACACCATGTTCCATCTTCTGCATTAATTGCTCATATGAACTAACCATTTTGTATTGTCCGTTAGGAATATATACTTGCTGGTTTTGGTCATTCATCTGAATTTTTAGTAAAGCGTGTAATGTAAATGGATTAGAGATTTTTGTAGGCGATGTACCTTTTATAAAATAACCATTTTTTTCATATCCGTTATTATCAACAATAGCTGTATTGATATAGTCTTCGCATTCCGCTGATGCAATATAGCGATTCTCTAAATTATTGATACTACCTACTTTGTTAATACTCTTTATCTGCGCATCATAATAATTTGTCAGTTGTTTAGTTGTACTAATAGTTGCTGCTGCAGTGGCGCAAGTGGCAACAAATTTTATAAAAGAGCTACCTGCGCTAGTTAAGAAAACTCCAGCAGTAGATGCTCCTATTATATTTGCCGCCCCAACAGCCAAATCTCTTTTCAATGCAGTGCTATTTGCTAGTTCTTGAGCTGTAAATGCGGAGGCTCTTGCAAATTTATATCCAAACATTTTATACCATTTTCTTTTTACTTTTTGTTCTAGAGCAACATAAATGATATATTAAGATACGTCAATACTTTCTTTATCTCAGAGATACAGTAACTGACAATAAATTATAAAATAGACTTGGTATTTAGATTTTTCCCAGCAGATAGAAAATATATATAAGAAATTCCGCAGCAGAGGTTAATATATAAAAAATAATTTGCTATTATGTACTTATAACTAATAGATAATATTACAAAATGTGCAGAAACGAATATTATAGGTATGCTGCAAGCTTTTAATATATGAATGATAGTTTCTTTTCTTCTAAATTCTACTCTTAAAGAAATGCAAATTGCCAATAAAGGTACTAGAATACTCATAGCACACCATGAAATTCGACCATGACCTTCAGCAATAAACTTTATACTCTTTTCTCTAGATAAATTCCTTGGATGGAGTAAATCCCATATATACATTTCCATTACATCCTGATCTATATACCCTCTTTTTTGACTCTCTGATTGATTTAGCGTAATATTAAAGCGATCAAAATTCATGATTTCAAAGCTCCCCGACTTTGAAAAAGAATGCCTCATGCCCTCAATAAGATAAAATTGTGTACTGAACTCTTGACCCCTAATTTCGCCCTTCTTTGCAAATAAAATCGATGGAGGTCCATCAGATCTGTGATCGAAGATTATAATGTCTCCAAATTCTCTTGGCGCTTTCTTGTCATTTAAGAATAGCACTAAGTTTTTGGATAATGGAGTAAAAATGCCAGGGGCAATGACAGAGCACACAAAGCTGTTTTTATGTTGAAATATTTTTTCTTTTAAAGTGTGATAACTCAGTGGCATGATTATTGAAGCATTGATAATAGCAAATAGAGAAACTAAGGTAGACACATACAAAAGCGGATAAATTAACTGCCGAATATTAATACCCGAAGCCTTAAGAGCAATAATCTCTTTATTAATCTTAAGTATATTGTAGCAGTATAAGGAGGAGTACAAAAGCGCAAGAGGCAGAATACTATGTACTAAAGATGGGATAATTAATAAAGTAATTAATAAAAATTCTACCAACAATATCTTTGTTTCAAATAAATATCCTAGTCTTAATATTTGACTCAACCATACTATTCCCGTTACTGCAAGTACTGAAAAAAATAATGGGCCAAAAATGGATCTTATTATATATTTCTGATATATAAGCACAAAATTCTTCTATGGTGTTAAGAGATGAATAGTACGTACAAGACATTATCCGCATAACTAAATACTCAAAAGCGGACATGACTGAGCTTTACTCACAAGCCTTTTTAATTTTATTACAAAATAGAGTAATGAGCAATATGAATCTGCATGATGAGTCTAGGGGCCGGAAATTACAAGCTTCTATTATAATTCTTGCTCAATACCTGTAAATTCAAGTCTAGATTTATTATTTTTACTATCTTCTTCCTTTTTGCTCCTCGCGCTCTTTTTATTGCTTAGCTCTTCAGATTCCATAAAAAATTTCTCTGCATTATCAAAGCACTCAATCACTGCGTCATATTCTGAAGAAGGGGATCCTGCAATGACGAGGTCGTAGGTCATTTGATACAAAGAAGTATTAATATTATTAATGCCTTCTATAATGTTGAGCTCTTGAGTAAAAAGAGAAAAATGAGAGGTTTTTTTTAGCTCCTCCATTATCTCGAGTATGTTTTGAGTGCGCTGTAGATAATGTTTATTACTATTATATTCCTTGGCTTTTTTAAGCAAATTCTTGCATTTAAGAAATAGGTGCTCCATTGCTTTGTATTTAGATTGAGTAGACTCTCTAATCTTAGTGTATTGATTGATTGTATCATGATAAGACATCTGACCCCTCTATGATTTTTTACTATTATCTGACAATTGCTCAAAAGCATATATGGTGGCAGCGGCTTTGTTGATATTCATAATATTCGAGGTTGAATTCTTGAGCAATCTATCTATGTTTTTGTTCAAATTATCTGATGCAGCAGTAACTTGCGATCTTGTGTATATTTTATCGTCTCTCATAGTCTTAAATCTATCGGCAATTTGACTTTGAATCTTCTGAATACCTGCCCAGAAATAATCTGCTACACCTTGTCTAATATGTATAGCAATATCATCCTCATTTGCATTATTGAGAAAAATAAAATTTAGCCCGTATAAATTTGAGGCGGAATTTGAGCAAGATATTTTATAATGATTAGCAGAGCCTGCAAGATCATAATATTCAGTTCCAGTGACTATATTGTTAGTATCTAAAATCTCAATCTGTACTTGTTTATTATTTGCTCCGAGATCTCCTGCTATATGTATAGACATTCGTAATTTTAAATCTTGATACTGTCCATTAAAACTCAAAAGTATAAGTTTATCGCTAGCAATAGTGCTAGCAAGCTCAAATACTCTTCTGACTTCGCCGAAATTTTCTGCTAGCGATACATCGAGTTGATCTCTGGTGATCTCTGGTTTTGTACTTGGGTTATAATTCTGATCACTACTAATAGATAATAGATTATACTCTAGGTTCTCATCCTCAATTTGATGCTGTAAATTTATGCCAACATTAGCCATTGTAGTAAACCCTGTGCTATAATTAGTATTATAACTTAAACTATTGCTCAAAAGCAAAGAAAGATGGCTAAGCAAAATATCATTTCTTAGATAAGTGGTTTCTTTGTATTTAGATGGATTTTCTGGATCTGTTTGATTCTGTTGCGCTACAAAGATAATGAGGCGATTTACATCCTCTATAAAATTGTTAATTTTATCTTTGTATGATTTAGCATCATCGCCTGTAATTATTGTTTGATAATTCGAATTATTAGTGTTGGGTTTGAGTAATGTAATATATATACCTCCGTATTCTAATGAATTCGAGTTAGAAACAATAAGGGGTGTAAAAGATGAAGAGCCTATTTGGGCCATAGCACTTGAACCCGGAGATAAATATTGTATAACTTGTCCAAATAATGTTGCCTTTGTATCTACCTCACTAGCATCTAGTATCCTTGTCGTATAATCGGAACCTGTATTTACAGCATATATATTAAGCATATAACTTCCTGTACCCGTTTGAAGATAATTTGAAGCTACGCCTGAGTAATTTGTTGTGTGATTTATAGCCTCTATTACTGTCTCTAGTGTTTGTCCGTCAGCAAGAGTAATACTACACCTTGTTTTATATGCATCCAAAGCTGCGATTATTGTAGTTTTTACGCTTGATAAATCGGCACCAGAGTTATTAGCAGCATCTTGTAGAGATTGCATGAGACTTACATATGCAATATTTTTTAAAACTGGAGAATTGACCTGATAAGTACTCGGACCAAAATTAGTAGCATATATAACTGCATTCTCTGGAGTAGCGATGACTGCTGCAGCCGCTTTCACATCTGCTGCTATAGTTCCAGTAGGCGCAGGTAATGCTATGTTGTAAGCTGCAAAAGCAATATTATAAGCAAAATCGTTATTACTTGGCAATCCATCGCCATCGAAGGTTAGTCCCGTTACACTCGAAATCGCTGCTACCACTTCTTCTTGAGTGATATTTGGCAAAGATGCTATGGAATCTATTGCATCATATACATCGCTTGCCTGAGTAATATAAGCGCTCAAAGATTTTGGTGCTTCAATTCCATGTGGCATACTATAGAGGTAATAAGTCCCAGATGGCATCAAATTAGCGCCATTGCCGATTATTTCAGTGCTAAGAGTTTCAAACCCATCGGAGATATCCTTGTTCATACCGTTCCATGCATTAGTGACACTAGACTTCAGTGTAGCAAGATCTGGGGTTGTTTTACTATCTTCAACTACACATAAACCGTATAAAATTCTAGATTGTGGATTAGAAGGAAATCCATCTCCAGAAATATTGGAACTAGCAGCAGTAAAAGCTGCGCTTCTAGCATCGCTCACACTTACAGCGCCATTAATAGCATTATAAACTGCAGTAGGTTCTGTACTACCTGCGGTACCTATGGATATATTATCAGAGGATGCAATTTGCCATACAGATATTGTTAATGCTTGATTTGTTTTGATGCTTGAAGCATTTACAGAGATATACTCACTCCCTTCACCAACATCATTGGTTGATATAGATATTGACTTCAGTTCTGTAGATTTGATACGAGGATCTACGCTATAATCTCTAATTTTTTGGGCGCTTGTAGATGCTTTAGCTAAGTAAGACTTTAGTTCTACAATTGTGGCTTCTTTGGCCACAAGATCCTTGTATTTCTCCTCTAGCGTTTTTACTATTTGAGTAGCATTTACTATTGTAGGATTATACTCCACAATATCTTGAATTGTGAGGTTAGTTTGATTCTTAAAGCCATCTATTTGCATAGTGCGTCCAAATTGAGCAGAGCTTTTTTTCTCTTGAGCCTCGGGAGCTTTAGGTGTTATTGCATCATAGGTATTTGTGATTTTGGACATATATGAGTTGTTTTGATAAGTAATAACTGAATGTAGCAAGTTTTATACCAAAATAACCGCCTATGCGCCTAAAAGTCACAAAGGAGCCGATTACTAAAAATCGATCCCCTTTGCTCTAATTTAAAACACAGTATTACTGCAATCTATTGCTGGTGTTTATTAAATGAGAGTTGTTGTGATAGATTGCCAGTTGTTTGAGTATTATTGCTAGAGGCTTCTGGGCTTTGATGTTTCTTATTATTCATCTGAGTATTTTGGTTTTGCTTGTTTAAAGTTTGAGTGTTATTATTTGTAGCTTTAATGTTCATAATATTACCTTTTGAGTTGTATGAATTGATGTAAATTAAATTGTACTATAATTTACACTTTTATTATTAACTATTTTGTAACTTAAATCAACTCCAATTAGTAGATATCTCTATGTTAACCTTCAGATGTGGATTAAATGACACAATATGCTCCATTGTATTTTCGATAATGCATGCAACATCTTTTGCGATATCTTCGGGGCACTCGAACAAGAGCTCATCATGAATTTGCAATATCATTTTGCAATCTGGATACTTATTGGTGAGTATCTGATCTATCTCTAACATTGATATTTTAATAATATCAGAAGCATATCCTTGGATGGGGGCATTTATGGCCGCTCTTTCTGCAAAATTTCTTTCTAAAAAATTATTACTCTTTATTTGCGGTAAATAAAATCTTCGTTTTAAGGGATTGTCTACATAGCCATTTTTATGAGCAAAATTCTTGGTATTCTCCATATATTCGCTAATACCAGGATATGTTTTTAAATATCTTTCTATATAATTTGCGGCATCTTGCTTTGTAATACCGAGTCTACTACTCAAACCAAAAGAGCTAATGCCGTAAATAATACCAAAATTTATCGCCTTGGCTTTGTGTCTTATCTCCGAAGTAACATCTTTTAATGGAATAGAAAAAATTTGACTTGCAGTTTTAGTATGTATGTCAATATTATTGCTAAAGGCTTCTTTCAGCTCTTTGATATCTGCGATTTCAGCCAATATTCTGAGTTCTACTTGAGAATAATCTGCGCAAATAAGCTTAGATCCAGGAGTGGCAATTATGGCATTTCGTATTCTTGCGCCTTCTTGTGTTCTAACCGGAATATTCTGCAAATTAGGATCATGAGAACTTAATCTACCTGTTGATGTAGATGTTTGAGTAAGGGTAGTGTGTATTCTTGATGTAGATAAATCTACTAATTTAGGTAAGGCGTCTGTATAGGTATTTTTGAGCTTTGAGATTTGCCTCCAGTAAAGCAGATGCTCTGCTATCTCATAACCCTTCAGAGCAAGATCTGTAAGCACCTCTGCACCAGTGGATAGCGCATGAGTCTTTCCTCGTTTCTTGATTCCCGGTAGCTTCAATTCCTCAAACAGCACTTCTGCGAGCTGCTTTGGAGAATTAATGTTAAACTCTCTTCCTGCTATCTCAAAAATTCTTGCAGAGCTGTTTTTTATTTCTTCAGAGAATTCTTCCGATAAATGCTTGAGCTTACCTAGATCAAGTAACACACCATTTTTTTCTATTTTGTGCAAAATATTTGAGATAGGGAGATCTATACCCAAATAAAGACCGAGCATACCACAATGATACAACTCTTTTCTGAGGCAATCTCGTAAAATATGTATATTGATGCACATTCTCTCTGGGGCAATTAGATCAATTTGCGTATATTTTATAAACAAATCCTCTAGGTTTTGCTTTGGATAACCCGCAGATAAAATGTAAGACATCAGACTTAAATCTTCGTAGGAACTTATCTTATCAAAATGCTTAAATAATTCTTTAATGTCATAAGTAATTTTTTGTACTGCATCATGCTCAATAAGCTCTATCAAATCTTCTTTGCAATCTGTTTTACAAACGCAGTTTTCGCAACCAACAATGAAGGAGTTATCGAATAGAATGATAGAACAATATCCGATATTCATTGCTAAATCAAACATTTGGCTTGGAGTCAGGTGCTGCTCCTGGACTTGCACCGATTGTGTAATAGAGTTATTACTTACTTCCCCCTCCCCCGGAGTACATATTTTATACCCTCTAGAAATCAATGATTTAAAGCCGTACCTATCTAGAAAAATCTTTATATCTGTCTGAAGGGGGCGATTCCAAGCAGCATCTTTGATACTAAATTTTAGATTCATATCGCTTGCAAGACCTACTAACTCGTATGATAGCTTTGCTTGATCTACATGATCACGAAATATATTTCTCTTTCTTTCTGATTTAATATGGTGATAATTATTACATAAATTTTCAAAATTACCAAATTGATTTATAAGTTCTGCTGCAGTTTTAGGTCCGAATCCTGGTACTCCAGGTATATTATCCGAAGAATCTCCAGTAAGAGCAAGAAAGTCTCTAATATACTTGGGCTCTACTCCGAATTTAGTATAAATATCTTCTGAGCTAATAATTTTAGCTTTTATAGGATCGTAAATTTTCACGCCCGTATCCATTAATTGAGCTAAATCTTTATCCCCAGATACTATAATTACCTCTTCCTCTTCAGAAATAGCCCGCTTAGCCACAGAAGCAATAATATCATCAGCCTCGAATCCAGCAATTTCAAGCTTCGTAATATTTAAAGCATCCACCACTTCTCTAGCTAACGCAAACTGCGATATTAATTCTTCTGGTACTGGAGGACGATTTTTTTTATATTCAGGATATATTTTGTGACGAAAGTTAACCCCCCCAGTATCAAATACTGCAACAACATGAGTTGGTTTTTGATCTGTCAAGAGCTTCAGTAACATTGAAGTAAAGCCGTAAATGGCTCCTACATATAAACCATCTGGCGATGTAAGGCTTGGCTGCACATGAAATGCGCGGAAAATAAACCCATACGAATCTATCACTAGACATTTTTTCACAATTTACCTTATTATTAATAGCGCATAACTATAGTTTTAATGATTTTCTTGTAATGCCAAAGTTTACTTTCAAATTATCTGCAGAACTAGGGAAATTTACCTCTGCACAACACACTTCCCTATATAACTTCGGACCTAAGACTTAGATCTACTTACAATATCCACTATAGCAGATTTCATTATTTTGATATGTGTATTTTGAGCAATCTCTAGAGTTAAAAACTTATCTCCTTCCGTTGTTTTTACTACTTTACCACAAATGCCGCTAGTCGTTATTACATCTTCTCGGTTTATCACAGAATGTATAAGATCTTCTTGCGAGTTTTAGTGTTCATCTATGGGGATGTGAAGGTGGCAA
>CAYGNF010000033.1:0-11983 GCA_964351245.1 uncultured Rickettsiaceae bacterium
CAAGTACTAAAATAAGCCCTGCGCTCATACCTATAATTACAGGCTTTGTAGTAGTCCGGAATCCAAGTACCAAACATGTACATGGAACACTCACAAGAGGCATATAAAATGCATTGCACGCAAGAATAATCTTTAATAGAGTATCACCCTTCAAGGCAACAGAAAAAGCAAATATACCAATAATAGCAGATGTGATCCTTGCAAATAATAATTCATTCTTCTTTGCTATTAGCTTAGTAGGAATTATTAAATCATATGTAAATAATACAGATGCAGTATTAATATAAGAATCTGCTGTAGACATAGCCATAGCCATAATACATATAATAGTAAAACCGGCGAATCCTTCATAAGCATAATTAAATATTACATTCTTAGCTACTTGCTTTGCCTCTAAGCCTGGATAATTAGCCATAGCAAGTATTGCAACACATGTGAGCACAATACCTAATAAAAAATACATAATAGAAGCAATACCAAAAGCATTACTTGCTTGTTCTGTATTACGAGCCATAGATATTCTCTGAAATATTGCAGGGTTAAATGATGGCAGAGTCATGTAGAAAAATAAGAATAGATAATATAGGGACTTAGATTTTGTAAAATCAAACACTTCCTTATAATCAAATGATGCATGATTTCTTATAGCATCATGAATGTAATCAACAGCTTTAATCTCATTTAGCATATAAAAACATATCATGGGTAATATAATGCCAAATGTAATAAATTGAAGCACATCCGTAAAAGTAACAGATTTAATACCGCCTAGGGAAGAATAAGCAGTAATTACAATAAAAGATGCAAGCATTCCGTATATCTCACTACAGCCGAGCCCGTAATGTAATAATAGGCCAGATACTTTAAACTGAGCCGCAATTCTTCCTACTGATGCTATAATGCCTGCAATAGCTGTAATTCTTCTTGCTAGGGGGCCATATTCATCCCCCATTATTTCTGCTACAGATAATTTACCCAAAAATCTATACATTCTTGGTACAAATAAATAAGCAATTGTAAGTAAAGAGATAGTAGGTCCAAAAATAGCGGGGTATAAATAATATAGTCCGTTATTATAGGTTTCTGTAATTCTATTAAAGAAAAGAGCTCCACTTACCCAGGTAGCTACGATGGTTGCAACTAAAGTAGCGGTAGTGAAATTTCTATTTCCAAGTGCATATTCTTTGATTGTGGTGACGCCTTTAGATGACCATAAACCAAAGACAAAATTTACTATCAAGAAGCTAATTAAAATAACGCCATTCAGATCTAAGGACATAAGTAATAATAATATTAAATAAAATACTGCAAATATTACTATGTCATCTAAGTAAAGTCAAATATTATGATTTACTCTATTAATGCTAATGAAACCTCTCTTTAAAATTAGAAAGGAATGATTATAGGGCATACTATTTCTGACATTACGCATAATTTGCAATAATTTAAGGGCTAAATAGTTAGTAATGTTTACATATAAGAATAGCTCCAAGATATACGCATACTGGCACGACGATACAATCTATACCTAGTGATAATAGTAAATATTTGATTTCACTTGTTTCAATAAACAATCCGTACACTATTAGTGAAGGCAAAATAAATGGTATTATCATACAAGAAATGATGGTCGATTTATTCTCGAAATATATATTAATGGCGGCCATTGTGCTAAATATTGCACTAGAACATATCATGGCAGGAATAGAGCCTATTATTATGCTGTATATTATATATATAGGCACAGGAAAAATAAAATAAGATATGATACTAATTAATGTAATTGAGAAGATTGAAAGCAAAAAAGTGACCAAGAATTTTACAATCGTAATTCTAATAGGATCATGAGTTATCAGAACAAAATCTAAAATTCCGAGCTGATGATCATATTTGTAAATTTGATCTATAGTACAATTAATCGGTATTATTGTAAATAATACCGATATTAGAGGGAGCATACTAGATATTCTTGTAGCATCTTGACTCATCATATTAAGAGCAATCAGAGATATCATGGCCGAAGAGACAAGCACCAGAAGATTCTTTCTTGCAAAAAATATTTGCCTAAAATTATAAATTAGAAGATGTTTCATAATATTATTCTAATGTGTATATTAATTATGCATCCAGATTACATGCGTATTCATCAAGATTTATTATATTGCTCTTATCTATTTTGGCCTCATTATGAGTTGAAATAATAATCATCCCTCCTGAACTTGCTTTTGATATTATAGCATTATGTAAAAGCGCAAGATTATCTTTGTCCAAATTAGTCTCCACTTCATCAAGTAACCAAATCTCTGCATTGCAGCACATGAGTCTTGATAAAGATATTTTCTTGTTAATACCCTTGGAAAGAGTAGATGGAGCTTGATCAAGAAAATCGTGCAGACCCCAATATTCTATTGCCCCTTGAATCATTGATATTGATCCATAGCTTGAAGCCCAAAATTCAATTTGATCTCTAATTCTCATCTCAGGATCTATGGCTGTCTCATGACCAATATATAAACAATATGGCATGGCAAGATCATTTAAATCGTGATCAAATACAGTAATATTACCAGAAGATATTTTTTCTATACTTGATATCGCTCTGAGTAATGTTGTTTTACCTGCGCCATTTTTTCCCGTGATATATACAATACTACCAATATCAACACTTAGTGTAAGGCCCGATATGAGTCTTTTTGACCCAACTTCTAACGATATATTATTTAAAGACAACATTATTTATTTTATTTGCTGAAATTACGCCACCAAGACAATAAAAATCTTTACTAAGTAAAATTTTTAATATCTTCTATCTATTACCAAAAAATATTATAGTAAGGATCTTAAATGGCACAACAAAATAGTAACGATAGTTTTAAATTCACCCTTGCTAGCGGGGGGAAAAATTTCACTATTTTTGATCTCAATATTATAGCGCGTGAATTAGGCGTAGATATTACTACAATACCTTATTCACTAAGAATACTAATAGAAAATGCAATCAGAGGTGGTGCCTCGATTGAAAGTCTTAGTCCCTTAAAGAATTGGGGTACAAAAGAGTTTAAATCGACTGAAGTAGATTTTTTCCCAGCAAGAGTCTTGATGCAAGATTTTACAGGTGTGCCAGCAGTGGTAGATCTTGCGGCGATGAGAGATGCTATGCATAAACTAGGAGGAGATCCTGAGAAAATCAATCCGTTAATTCCAGTAGATGTTGTAGTAGATCATTCTGTCCAGGTGATGCATTTTGGCACTAGCGATGCTCACGACAAAAATGCTCAATTTGAATTTGAACAAAACTATGAAAGATATAAGTTTTTTAAATGGGCTCAAGATGCTTTTGCGAATTTCAAGGTCATTCCCCCTGGTACTGGTATATGTCACCAAGTCAATCTTGAATATATAGCAAAAGTTACGTGGTCATCTGAAAATTCTGGAGAATTAATGGCTTATCCCGATACTCTAGTTGGAACAGATAGTCATACAACTATGATTAATGGTCTTGGTGTACTTGGTTGGGGCGTAGGAGGCATTGAGGCTGAAGCTGCTATGTTAGGGCAATCACTTCCTATGCTGATTCCAGATGTAATTGGAGTCGAGCTCAATGGTGCATTACGCCCCGGGGTCACTGCAACGGATCTAGTATTAACAATCACTGAGGCTTTAAGAAAAAAAGGAGTAGTGGGCAAATTTGTTGAATATTTTGGTAGCGGTCTTGCCGCCCTACCCCTTGCGCATAGGGCTACTATCAGTAATATGTCACCGGAATATGGCTCTACTTGCGGATTCTTTCCAGTAGATGAGCAGACAATAAAATATTTAAATCTAACTGCTAGGGATGAGGAAGTTATTACTCTGGCTCAAGATTATTGCATGCATCAAAAATTATGGCTCAATAATGATGATAAAATAATATATACCGATAAAATAGAAATAAACCTCTCCAATATATCTCCTTCTGTTGCCGGACCAAAAAGACCTCAGGACCGAGTATTACTAGAAAATATAAAGAGCAGCATAGAGTCAGAAATAAATACTCATGAGCAAAATAACGAAAATAGAGTCAAACGCTTTGAAAGTGATAACGGAGTAAGTCTTGCCCACGGAGATGTGGTGATAGCAGCTATAACAAGTTGTACCAATACATCAAATCCTTATGTACTTATAGGTGCTGGCTTACTTGCAAAAAAAGCAGTAGAGCTAGGCCTTACAACAAAACCTTGGGTAAAAGCATCCCTGGCTCCTGGATCTTTAGTTGTAACAGACTATTTAACAAAATCTGGGTTAAGTAAATATCTCGATAGTCTTAAATTTAACTTAGTAGGATATGGATTCACAACTTGTATAGGAAATTCAGGGCCTCTGGAGCAAACTATTGAATCTCTAATCACCGAAAACCAAATGATTGTTTCTGCAGTTTTATCAGGTAATAGAAATTTTGAAGGCAGGATTCATCCTTTAGTCAGAGCGAGTTACTTAGCTTCGCCCCCTCTTGTTGTAGCATTCGCTCTTGCCGGTACAACAAAAATAGATTTCACCAGGGATCCTATAGGTAAATCTACAGAAGGCAAGGATGTATATTTAAAAGATATTTGGCCATCTGATGAAGAGATAGAATCAATAGTAGCATCTAGCCTGAGCAATAAAATGTATAAGTCAATCTATAGTAATGTGTATTCTGGTAATGCATACTGGAAAGATATCAAAGTAGATACTGGACAAATATATAATTGGGATGAGAGTAGTACATTTATAAAAAATCCTCCGTTTTTTGAAAATTTTGCAATCGAGCATAAACCTCTTCAGAATATCAAAAATGCCAGGATATTAGCGCTATTTGGTGACTCGATTACGACTGACCATATATCACCCGCCTCCTCTATTGCAAAAAATAGTCCGGCTGCCAAATATCTCAACGATAGGGGTATAGAAAATAAAAATTTTAACTCATATGGATCTCGAAGAGGTAATCACGAAGTGATGATGCGTGGCACTTTTGCCAATATTCGAATCAAAAATAAGATGTTAGAAGGTGTAGAAGGAGGATTCACAAAGCATTATCCCAGCGGGGAACAAATGACAATATACGACTCTGCTATGAAATATCAGGCAGATAACATACCATTAGTGATTTTTGCAGGTAAAGAGTACGGTACTGGGTCATCAAGAGATTGGGCTGCAAAAGGTACTATGTTACTTGGAGTTAAGGCTGTAATAGCTGAAAGTTTTGAACGCATTCACAGATCTAACCTCATTGGAATGGGTGTTCTGCCAATTATTGTCTCTCAGGATAATGCTCATATTTTACATAATCTGAATGGGACAGAGGTAATAGATATTGCGGGCATTAGTGATAAGATGGGCATTACACCAAAACTAAAATGCCTTATAAATAAAAATACAGGCGAAGTTATTGAACTGGATGTAGAAGCGATCATTCAAACTGAAAGCGAGCTCGAATATCTAATGCATGGCAATATACTACGCAGAGTAGTAAAGGAATTATACTCTTCGTAATGTTCATCATGAAAAATAGCATAATAGAATTTTTTATATTAAGATTAGAGCAGTACAATTAATATGTCAGTCGCGTTACAATTTTTAAAGGATTTTGGGCCAGTTAGAATTGGTGTTTTAGCTGTAGCTTCATTAATTATTTTAGTATTGTTGGGGTTTTTTTTCTACAATATATCCAGAAGTGAAATGTTAATACTATATTCAGACTTAGAACTTCAAGATAGTAATAAAATAGTCCAAGAACTTGAAAATAAAGGTATTCCATATCAAATAATAAATGGAGGAACAGCTATTAAAGTACCTCAAAATGAAGTGCTAAAACTCAGAATATCAATGGCGCATGAGGGTATTCCTGGCAAAGGCTCTATTATAGGGTACGAAATATTTGATAAAGAAGAGAGTCTTGGGAGTACTAGCTTCTTACAGAACGTAAAAATGCTCAGAGCGCTCGAGGGTGAGCTTACTAGAACTATAGAGAGCTTAGAGCAAGTAGAGAAAGCGAGGCTGCATCTTGTAATACCTAAAAAAGAATTATTCTCAAAGGAAAAGCAGGAGCCTAGAGCATCTGTGGTACTTAAACTCAGAGGGGTTAAAGCAATTACAAAGCAAGAAATTGATTCTATAAGCCATTTAATTGCATCATCAGTACCAGAGCTGCAGATAGATAATATCACAATCATAGATTCAAAGGGGAAGTCCTTAAAATTAGGTAACCGAGATGAAGCCTCTGACTCTTTTACGGGTGTGCAGAATGATGAAAGGAAGGCTGCTTATGAAAATAAATTCAAGAGAGTAATAGAGGAGTTGCTAGAAAGAACTCTAGGTTCTGGTAAAGTACAGGCGCAAGTTAACTTGGAAATGAATTTTGATAGAATAGTATCTAATAGCGAGATCTACGATCCAGATGGTGCTGTATTAAGGTCTCAACAAACTTCAGAAGAAAAGGAGCGTACTCCTACAGGAGGGGAAGACTCATCAGATGTATCTGTAGCAAATAATATTCCCGGAGGCGCATCTTCTGGTGGTGGTGAAAGTGGCGCCTTTGCTACAGTCAGTAAAATTGATGACACCAAAAATTATGAAATTTCCAAAACTATCACAAATCAGATCAGAGATTCTGGCGCGATTCAAAAAATACACGTAGCCGTTATGGTAGATGGTATATATACACAAGACCCAGAAAATGAAAAGGAAATTTATACTCCTAGAACGCAGGAAGAATTAACGAAGATTGAGAATATTGTCAAGGTCGCTGTGGGTTATGACGAGGCGCGTAAAGATCAAATACAAATTATTAATATGCAATTTGCTAAAGAGGAGATATTTGCAGAAGAAGAAGATCTACAAGATTGGATCAAAGAGCAGCTACCTCCTTTTATTCAAACTATTGTAGTAGCTGTAGTGATAATGGGTATATTTGTTACAGTCATTAGACCAGTTGCACTTAAGGCGTTTGAAATAAAAAAATTAGAAGCATTGCCCGAAAATCAGTATAGTATAGACTTACCTTCCGTAGAAAATCCTTTATCTGAAAAAGCTACACCAGAAGATCCTATGATACAAATCTTTAAAGCAGACAGTGGCGCTAATACTTCGGTCATTAAAATTAATAATCTCGCCGAACAAAGCACTTCAGAAGTAGTGGGGATACTAAAACGTTGGTTAAATGAGGATTCATAAATGGGAATAGATACAAAAGATCTTGGCAAAATGAAGGGGGTACAGAAGGCTGCTATTGTTTTGCTTTCTATATCTGAGCATAATGCAACAAAAATACTTTCTATGATGAGCGAGGATGAAATCAAGGATATATCACATTCAATGTCCCATCTTGGGGCTGTAAGCCCCGAGGTAGTTCAAAAAATATTACACCAGTTTCTAGATTTTTTTGCTGGAGATACTAGTTATTTTGGTAGCTTAGATACTACTCAAAAACTCCTTGAAAGCGTTTTAGATAAACATCGAGTTGATGCGCTCATCGAAGAAATTCAAGGACCTCAAGGTAAAAATACATGGGAAAAACTTGGTCACGTCAATGAAGAAATGCTTGCCACCTATCTAAAAAATGAACACCCCCAAACATCAGCTCTTGTCTTATCGAAAATGTCAGCAGAGCATTCTTCAAGGGTACTGAGTAACTTACCAGAAGAGTTTGCTTTAGAGATCATATCAAGAATGTTATCGATGGGATCTGTCAAAAAAGATGTATTAGATCGTGTAGAAAAAATTTTAAGAGCGGAGTTTATCAGTACGGTGTCTAAAACTCAAAAAAGAGATAGTTATGAGTTAATGGCCGAAATATTTAATAATCTAGATAGAAGTAGTGAGGCAAAATTTATGTCATTGCTAGAATCTTCTATACCAGAAGATGCTGAGAAAATTAAAAATCTTATGTTTACATTCGAGGATCTAGTAAAAGTTGATGGGCCTGGAATTCAAACATTACTTAGAACCATAGATAAATCAAAGCTTACTATAGCTCTCAAAGGAGGCTCTGAAAAACTAAAGGAATTGTTTTTATCAAATATGTCTCAAAGAGCTGGAAAAATTATACAGGATGAACTTGCAAATCTAGGCCCTGTAAAAGTCAAGGATGTAGACGAAGCTCAATCAACAATTATTGCAGTTGCCAAGGACTTGTTAAACCAAGGTGAGATTGCGCTATCTAGCGGTAAGGATGATGAATATATTTAATGTAGTCACTAGTCAAGCTCTAGGCACAAGGAAGAGAGATTTTGTAAATATATACTACTGCAGTGATTGAGCATAATATATAAAATCCTCGCTTAATAAAAATATAAAATAAGTATTGCATGGCTAAAAAATTTGAATATCAAGAATTCTCTGAAAACCAGGTAATTATACCAAATAATGGTACGCAGGAGGATACAATAAACGGTCCTATTAATAAAATAATCTCAGATCATGTAGTGACAATGTTGCCAGAAGAAGCTGAAGCGGCGACTGATTCTTTATCTGATTCAAATAGTAAAGATCTAGAGGAAACAGAGAAATCTGCAGATGATCAAAATAGTGATATTAATGATTCAGATACAGAGGAGCTTCAACATACAGACACTCTAACTCTTACTAAGGAAGAACTTGAAAAAATCAAATCAGAATCTTATCAAAATGGGATAACAGAGGGGCGTCAGGAAGTAAGTAAAACACTTGACCAAAATGCCCAAAAAGAAGAGAATAAATTTGCTCAAGAAATTATCAATAAACTAAGTACATTTCCTTTAGAGCAAAGCATATCAGCTGATTATATTGACTTAGTGGCAATATTCCTGGATGAAATGAAAGAAAAAATTATAGTATCCTTGCCTACTGATTTTAGCAAGGTAGTAAGCGCGCAATTAAAAAAACTCATAGAAACATCTTATAAATCTGGCTCTATTATATTAAGAGTGAACCCAGAAAATATCGGTCATATAGAAAAAATCATCCAAAATGATGAATTATCTTTGCAAGCGCAAAATATTACAGTAATACCAGATGAAAAGGTTTTGCAAAAGGATTGTGTACTTGAGTATGAGTCTGCAAAATTAGTATATGATACTGCGTTAATTAAGCGCGAGATCGATGAAATATTAAAACAATTTAAACAAGATAGTCAGTGAGTAACTTATGTCCAAAGAAGATCAAAATTTAACTCTCGAAGCTTTGTATGATGTGCCAGTACAAGTTTCTATATTACTGGGAAAGACTTCAATTCAACTCAGTAATTTACTTAAACTAGGCAGAGGCGCAGTAATTGAGCTTGATAGAAATATTGGGGAGGCGGTTGATGTTTTTGTAAATAATAAGCTAGTCGCTAAAGGAGAAATAGTAGTGCTTGAAAATAAAATAGGCGTCACTCTCACAGAATTAGTTGCAGCTGAAAAAGAGGGTAAATGAAAAAACTCGAATTGAAGAAATCTGACCTCTCTACTATTATGGGGATAGGTCTGGCTCTCGCTATTTTCGTAACAAGTATATTAGTGTCATCCAGTGATCTTAGTTTGTACTTTAATTTACCTTCTTTTTTAATTGTATTTGGGTCAACTTTTGCTGTTTCATGCGCTTGCTTTACTTTTAGGGATGCATGGATTGCACTCCAAACTATATCTGAGTTAATTTTTAGGTCTCCAGTAAATTCTGAGGATGTTGCAAAATCATGCATGCGCTCTTCTGAAATTTGTTATAGAGCGGGTATAAATTCTATTGGCAAAAGAATTGGTAGCATTCCCCTTGCTCACAAATTATTTATAAAATGGCTAAGATATATTGTAGACAATGAAAAATATGAATTAATTGATAAATTAATAACACAAGAAATATATTCATACCACGAAGATCAGGTCACTGTTGTACAATTAATGAAAAAAAGCGCTGATCTTGCTCCTGCATTTGGTCTGATAGGCACAATTGTAGGGCTTGTAAAAATGCTCTCGGCTATTGAAGATGTAAGTATGATAGGACAAGGCCTCTCTGTTGCGCTACTTACTACCTTATATGGTACATTACTGGCTTATCTTGTACTAGTGCCACTTGCATCAAAACTTGAGCGTAACTTAAAAGAAGATATCACTAATTTATCTATAATGCATAAAACAGTATTATCTATAGCTAAACAACAAAATCCGCGCCAACTTGAAATTATCTTAAATTCTATCCTTCCCCCAGGAAAAAATATTGTTTTTTTTGATGATTAACTGATGTATATTAGCATATGGCGTTTCTAAAATAATAAGTAACATAATGCAGAAGAAAAAAATCTATCAAAATCAAAAATATAAGAATTACTTTGTTATGTTTGCTCTGATATCCCTTATGATGATCTTTTTCATTTCTACAATAGTAAAAATCAGTGCGAAATAAACTAGAGAATTCGAATTATTTAGTCATCTCGATTATATTCCTGATAATCTCAATGATGTTTTTGAGCTTTGCTTCATCTTCTATATATAGCGTTTTTTGCAAAGCAACTGGCGCTGGTGGAACTGTCTCTATATCAGATACAGCTTCTATGGCCAAAGGCACAAAGCAATTAGTAGTGCGGTTTGATTCAAATGTAGAACCTGGGCTAAAATGGTATTTTTACCCAAAACAAGGTTCTGTAAAAATTATCACAGGAGAAAATAATTTAGTTTTTTATGAAACAATCAATAATTCAGATAAATCTACAATAGGGACTGCTGTCTATAATGTTACACCTCAAAAAGCTGGCAAATATTTTAATAAAATAGAATGTTTTTGTTTTAAGGAGCAGCTGATTAAGAGCGGAGAGCGCATTCTTATGCCTGTTTCATTTTTTATAGATGCAGATTTTGATAAAGATCCTGATATGGATGATGTAAAAGAAATCACGCTATCTTATAGTTTTTTTAAAATAAGAGAAGTTGAATAAACATTGCCTTTATTATCAAATTATTTTAATATAATTAATATAGTAAAGATAACTACTACTAATAAGCTGTTTAGAGCATATATGATAGATAAAAAAAATCATGATTTCCATATATTGGATCCGAGTCCGTGGCCCATATCACTATCTTTTTCAGTGATGTTTTTATTATTAGGTATCACTTTATCAATGCATCAATATCAACTTGGTCTATATACAGGAATTATTGGATTTATTGGGACAAATGCAACTCTTTATTTTTGGTGGAGAGATGTGATAAAAGAAGGTAAGCAAGATAAGGCTCACAATAAAATTGTACAACAGGGACTGAGAATTGGAGTGGCTTTATTCATTTTGTCTGAAGTTGCATTTTTCTTTGTGTTCTTTTGGTCTCTATTTAAAGCCTGGCTTGATCCAGTAATGCTACTAAATGACTTTTGGCCCGAAGGAGTGAGTACCTGGCCTCCGAGTGGTATAAAAACTTTTGATCCTTGGGATATTCCGTTTATTAACACCCTCATCTTATTACTCTCCGGCACAACTGTAACATGGGCGCATCATGCAATTGACGACAATAATAGAGATGAATTAGTAAAAGCTCTAGGTGTAACAGTATTACTTGGAGTAATATTTAGTCTATTACAAGCATATGAATATCACCACGCAAGTTTTAAAATTACGGAAGGTATCTATCCATCAAACTTCTATCTTACTACTGGATTTCATGGTATTCACGTAATTATTGGCACTATATTTCTTTTTGTGTGTTTTGTAAGAGCGCGATGTGGTCATTTTGATTCTGGCAATGGGCATTTAGGGTTTGAATTTGCTGCATGGTATTGGCATTTTGTAGATGTGGTGTGGCTATTTTTATTTGTATTTTTGTACGTATTATCTAGGTAAAAAATTACCCTGAATATTTGGTTTGTTTAGATCATGTATTATTTCTTACTTGGCACTTGACTAGAGCGCGAAAAAAAACTATATTTTGGCACTTAAGCAAGAAAATAACCCTTCTTGTGGGTTTGTAGCTCAGTTGGTTAGAGCACACGCCTGATAAGCGTGAGGTCGGAAGTTCAA
>CAYGNF010000034.1:0-11612 GCA_964351245.1 uncultured Rickettsiaceae bacterium
GCTGATCATCCTCTCAGACCAGCTAAAGATCGTTGGCTTGGTAGGCCATTACCCCACCAACTACCTAATCTTACGCAGGCTCATCTATCAGCAATAAAATTTTTCCTCTTTCGAGCGTATTCGGTTTTAGCGTTCGTTTCCAAAAGTTATTCCGATCTGATAGGTAGATTCCCACGCGTTACTCACCCGTTTGCCACTAACTTTTAAAGCAAGCTTTAAAAGTCCGTTCGACTTGCATGTGTTAAGCATACCGCCAGCGTTCGTTCTGAGCCAGGATCAAACTCTCAAGTTTGATACTGTCATTACATTTTTTGTTTAAAATTAATTGACAAGAAATTATTACGCTTCTTGCTACCTTTATCTAATCATTCACTATTTTAACAGCTGCGCATTGTTCTTGTGCGCTCAAGTGTTTTGTTTATACGTAAGTAGCAGTCTTCTGTCAATAGGTTTTTTTACTTCTTTAAAAGAAAAGATATATTATTTTGCTTTCTGATAGCGGGTGATGGGCTTAGGGGGTAATATAAATATATTAGACGTATAAGATCAAGAATTATAGAAATGCTTCAGAGATTTGATTTTCTTCTCATTAACTATGCATGACATCAGATCAATAACAATTATTAGAGATATTAGTCCGTAGCTAACTAGAACCCGGTATAACATACACTACTATTATTCAGTTTTTTGAAGACATCTCATTAACGCTATTTTAAAGATATCTATTATATCATTCTTGGATTTGTATATAAATATATCCGCAGCTTAGGCGCAATATGCTGCCGGCTCTTTTCAGGTGCCCCAATAAAAGTAATATTTTTCTTTTAAAGTTATTAATATTATTGTATGATTGCTCTTTTTTATAGCAATAATATATATCACAATCTTCTGCAATGGCATCTAGTAATCAAGCTATCAAAATAGATAATATAGAATTAACTTCTAGAGTCATACTTGCTCCTATGTCTGGGGTAACGGATCTACCTTTTAGAAAATTAGTAAAAAAATTTGGAGCTGGGCTTGTTGTATCCGAGATGGTTGCTTCTAGAGCGATGATTGAGGAAAGCTGGCAATCTCTTCAAAAATCTAGGATTGTTTCTGATGATGCAACTTCAGCATGTGTGCAGCTTGCAGGGTTTGAGCCCGATGTGATGGCTGAAGCAGCAAAAATCAATGAAGCGATGGGCGCAAAAATTATTGATATTAATTTTGGATGTCCTGCAAAAAAAGTAGTAAATGGATATGCAGGATCTTACTTAATGAAAGATGAAGCAAAAGCACTAAAAATACTAGAAGCAACAGTCAGAGCGGTAAAAATCCCTGTAACACTTAAGATGCGTATGGGGTGGGATTATTGTAACCTCAATGCGCCTGCAATGGCAAGAATAGCTGAAAGCGCTGGAATTAAAATGATTACAATTCACGGAAGAACCAGATGTCAATTTTATTCTGGTAATGCAAATTGGGAATTTGTTAAATCCGTAAAAGATCAGGTAAAAATCCCGGTAATTGTAAACGGAGATATCACAAGTAGCCTCGATGCTAAAAAAGCCTTAGATCTATCGGGTGCTGATGGAGTAATGATAGGAAGAGGGGCATATGGAAAACCTTGGCTATTATCTCAAATTACTGAATATTTGAATAACGGAAGTCATATTCCAGATCCTAGTCATTATAAGCAAAAGGAAATTATACTAGAGCATTATGATGATATACTAAGTTTATATGGCACTGAGATTGGAGTCAAAATAGCTAGGAAGCATTTAGGATGGTATTCTGTTGGTAAAAAAAATTCTAGCAATTTTAGATCTTCAGTCAATATAGAATCCTCACACACAAAAGTGAAGGCATTAATCACCGACTTTTATGATTCATATATTCAATATACCCAATAATAAAATAGACCTAGGTTCTTGGATTTGTTATTAATGAAATATGAGATTTTAAGTTGCTTTTATTAATAATACCAAGTGCTAGGTCTAGTTATAAAGCAGCCGTTCTGATAAAGAAGAAGAATTTACCTGCGAAATCACGAGTCTTCAGTGAAAGACATTCGATGAAAAAGAGCTTTGGTTCCGGATTATGAAACTAAGAAAATAATTGAAGAAGAAAAAATGAAACTTTATTTAAATGTAGTAGAAGTAGCCATAGAGCATGATGAGAAGTTTTTAATTATCAAAAGGCCTGAAGGCAAGCATGCCGGAGGTTTGCTCGCGTTCCCCGGTGGTAAAGTTGAAGAAATAGATGAACAAAATGAGTGGGATATTTTAAGGTTTGCGGCAAAGCGAGAAATACTCGAAGAAGTAGGATTGGATTTAAAGGATGATCTGAAATATATCACTAACAACTATTTTGTTGGTAGCGGTAATGTGGCAGCGCATGTAATTGATACCTTGTTCCACTGCAAAATCGATAAGACAGAATTGAAAATTAATGCTTCACCCCGTGAGGTTCCTGAGTATTATTGGCTAACAGAGGAAGAAATAAATCATGCGCACAATGCACCGCAGTGGCTAAAAAAATCTGTGCAATATATTAGGCAGGCGCCATGCTCACTATTTAAATTAGAAAGTCAAATATAGAAGATATTGACCTAATGGAACTGCTTTTCCAGATTACTCTCAGCATAGTTTTATATTCTTTGGGGGTTTGTGAGTGTTCAGAAAGACACAGGAGGTGACTTCCCATTGTGATTCAAGTGCGAAATAACTATCCTCGATACAAAGAATCTAATAAATTAAGATTTTGAAAAAATATTAATTAGATTTATATGCGTCAATTGGTTGAAAGCGGCGAATATTTTAAACAAAGTAGGGAATGGTATAATGAAATTTATATCGTACCTCTTAGTATCAAATACTTTTATTTAATATATAATATTTTTCTTGGTATCATTTTTGTTGCTTCTATTCTTACGCCCTACTCTTTGTTACCCATGAGTCGGAGTATTATGTATAATATCCTTGTAAGAGATGGGCCTGATTTTAGTGCTACAATCTCGGGTAATGTTCATAATGGCGACGATAGTCAAAATTACAAAATAGTCTCTAGTGCATTTATTAGTATGTTTATAGATGCTGTAGAGGGATATAAATATGAGTCTCTACAAACCAAATTAAGATTTATCAAAAATAATGCTACTAAACTTATCTTTAACAAATATTACGACTCACTGAGTCTAGATAACCCCAATTCTCCTATTTTAAAGTATCAAAAAACAGATACGAAAAATATTACTATCAGCTCTATAGAACATATATCCACTAAAGAAGCTGTGGTGCACTTTGTATCACAGACATCAAAAAATACAGGCATTGTATATGAAACCCAAAACTACCGTGCTAACATCACATTCGATATGGATGAGATAATGCCAAAAACGCAGGAAGATGATCGCTTTTTCTTTGCAGTAACTTCTTACAACACAACACTCCTAGGAAAAAAAGATGCAGAGCAATAAATTCATAAGCGCTCTATATAGAGCAAAACCAATAATAATAGTAATCTTGAACATATTACTAAGTTGCTCTATATTTCTTGGATCTGAAAGCTTTGCGATTAGGGAATCAAGACCTACTATTATTGACAGTAGAATTAGAGTCATCGTATATAATCCCGATGATGTATTTAAATTTACGGGATATTACGGATATCAAGCATCAGTAGATCTGGCTAAAGACGAGGAGATTATAAGTATCTCAATGGGAGATAGTACCGCCTGGCAAATTGTGCCTTCTGTTAATCGATTCTTTATTAAGCCAATAGATCAGGATGCTACTACGAATATGACCATTATCACAAGCAAAAGAACCTATTTTTTTGAGCTATATGCACAAGAAGCTACTGATATAAGAGATCCTGATATGGTATTTAACGTAAGATTTTTGTATCCTGATGAAGATCAGGAAGACAATATCAGGACATTCGCTGTTGCATCTGAGGATTCTGATCTAGCCCATCCCGAGAAATATAATTTTAATTATTCAATTAGCGGTCACGAAGAGATAGCACCAATTAAAATATATGATGACGGAGAGTTCACCTATATACAATTTAGAGATAAGAACGCTGAGATTCCATCTGTACTTGCTGTTGATAAGGACGCCAGAGAATCGATAGTAAATTATCATATGAGTCAGTCCAAGGCTAATCTTGTAATTGTAGAACAAGTGTTCAATAAATTAACGCTGAGATTAGGTCAAAAGCTTGTCTGTATATTTAACGAAGCATATCAAGATTTAGATGAAGAGGTAAAACATGCATCATCAAAAAACCGAAGGAGTTTTTGGAGTATATTCCAAACTAAAAAATAAATGCTTATTGATTATGTGTTTATTTAATATTTTATCATGCACTAGCTCTGGTCCTTATGAAGCCAAGAGTCCGTGTGTATCAATAGATTCCGCAAATCCATACCATAGAAGCCCCTGCTCTAAAAGACCCGCTAATATATTATGGGAAATTGGGTAATTAATAAGTATATTATTGTAGTGATATTAGAATTTTATGCTAGTAGGGCACAAGGAGTAGAATGCTCGTATAATATAAGAGCAATGAGTATAATGGACAAAGCTCAAAACACCTAAGTGCCCAAGCCACTGAAGTCTTTGGCAATATACAAAGTAAAAAATCTTTTATTTAAAATATACACTAAACGCTAATCTCATATTTTTCTTTAGTGATAATCCAAAATATGTTATCATGCAGCCGGAGTAATCTAAGCAAAAATCTTTGCTATAAGAATAAAAAAATATCTCAATAATAAAGCTGCCTAGTTTCATGCGAGTACTCAAATTCATCATAGCAAATACACGGCCCTATAAAAATTATGTGTTTGGTATTTTTTTAGCAATGTGCTTGATGACCCTCGAGAACACCTTAAAGCCGCTTTTAGTAAAGCAGTTTATTGATATTGTCTCGGGAGCTGAGCAAGGAAATTTATGGGTTGTATTCACATTCTATGCCCTACTTCAATTTATGCTTGTGGGTGTATGGATCCTGAGCGATTATTGCATAGTAAAATACGTGCCAAGGTTTCGGCTAAGCATAGCAGAAGTCTTCATGAGAAAGCTATATGAATATCCTTATAGCTTTTTTCAAAATCAGCTTTCTGGTTCTTTGACATCCAAAATAAATGATGCATTCCAACATTTGCCATATCTGATCTTCACAATAATTAATCCTCTGATGTATTTCATTTTGTTAATACTTATCTCAATAGGGTTGCTTGCCTCAGTTGCGCCTATTTTTGCGGTAAGTATGAGTATTTGGGTTCTATTATTTTTTATGATTCTCTTTTTTGCTATGAAAAAAAGCATACGGATTAATAAGGAATATGCGGAGGAAAAAGCTAAAATCATTGGTCTTACCGCAGATTATCTTGGCAATATGATGAGTGTGAAGCTTTTTGCAAGCCTTGCTTTTGAACAAGCGCGTTTTTTCAAACTACAAAAACCATTTGTTGATATTGCATATAAGGCGGGTTGGTATCATATTTGGTTGTATGGTGTGTTAGGTATACTCACATCACTTTATGCGCTTGCTTTTCTCAGTGCTCTTATTTTTGGTTATCAGAAAGGCATTGTTAGTCCTGGTGATTTTGCCCTTGTAATTATGACCAACTTCAACATTATTAATACGTTATTTCATCTTGCTCAAACGCTAAGAGATTTTATAGCCAATTGGGGCGCCGTAGATCAGGCAATAGCTTTACTAGATACTAGCCATATCACTATTGCAGATAAACCAAATGCCTATGCCCTTCATTGCGCACAGGGCAAAATCATCTTCGACAACGTCAAATTCCACTACAAAGGCACTAAACCTCTCTTTCAAAATCAATCTATCGAAATTAATGCCGGTCAGAAAGTTGGGCTTGTAGGTTATTCCGGTGGTGGGAAGTCAACCTTTGTGAGTTTAATCCTTAGGCTTTATGATGTTACAGAAGGTAGCATTTTAATCGATGGACAGGATATCAGCGATGTAACTCAGGATAGTTTGAAAGAGAACATAGCTCTGATTCCACAGGACCCATCTTTGTTTCATAGAAGCTTGATGGAAAATATTCGTTATGGAAGTACATATGCTACTGACGAGGAAGTAATTGAAGCAGCTAAAAAAGCGGGCGCTCATGAGTTTATCTCTGGGCTACCACAAGGTTATGATTCACTCGTTGGAGAACGAGGGGTCAAACTTTCGGGCGGGCAGCGCGAGCGTATCGCCATAGCAAGAGCAGTTCTAAAGAACGCGCCAATTCTTATTCTTGATGAAGCAACGAGCCAACTTGATTCTCTCACAGAAAACCTAATACAGGAATCTTTGTCTGAATTAATGAAGGGTAAAACTACCATAGTAGTTGCTCACCGCTTATCAACCTTACTGCACATGGATCGTATCCTGGTTTTCGATAAAGGCAAGATCAACGAGGATGGCACTCACAGTCAGCTTCTTGCAAAAAAAGGGCTTTACAAAAGCCTATGGGATGCACAGGTGGGTGGGTTTTTGGGTGATGAAAAAACGGAGAATGAAGTATGAACATAAGATTGCTCAAAAACCAAGATATAGAGGCGCTAGAAGAATATCTACATCCTTATAAAACCGAATGTATGGTTATTTGCAGTAACCTTAAAGCTGCGGGCATTAACTATAAAGGCGCAGATTTTGAAGGCGAATATTTTGGCTATTTTGATAAGAATGACCCTAGACTAGAGAGGTTACTTGGGTTTGTTGTTCATTATTGGAATGGCAGTATCATTATGCACGCAGCAGATCATGATGTACTAGAAAATCTTATACTTCATCTCAAAAATAATATTAGCCGTCCTATAGCAAATATTTCGGGGCCGAGCGTTCAAGTAGAACACGTCATCAAGACTCTTGGAATATCTGAGTATCGCTTTAACATGAATAATAATCAAGGACTATATGGAATTAAGCTAGATAGTTTAAGGGAGGTGAGTATAGGGATCAACATGGATGTTGTCTCTGCTACAGAGATATCAAGGCATGTATTAATCAGTTGGATGAAAGGATATAATATTGAGGCATTAGGAGCACCCAATAACAATGATATTGATGCACAAATTGAATCGGATTTAAATAGGCGTATTAAGAAAAATGACTCTTGGGTTTTATTATCAGGTGGCACTCCTGTAGCTTTCAGCGCCTTCAACGCGCGTCTTACAGATATAGTACAAGTGGGTCCTGTCTGGACTCCTCCAGAACATCGTAATAACGGCTTTGCAAGACTGCTTGTAAGCTATACTTTACAAGAGGAAAAACTTAAGGGAACAAAAGAGGCAGTATTATTTGCCCATAATCCAGCAGCAATGAAGGCTTATCTTGCTATTGGCTTTAAACAAATGGGTAATTACCGCTTAGCGATATTAGAAAAGCCCATAAGATTTCCCAGGAAAGAGCTATGAAGAAAAAGATTGAAGTCGTTCCCTATGATCCTAATTGGCCAAATATATTTGAGGTTGAGGCAGCGCTTATTCAAAAAGCCTTGGGTGGTAATTGTTTAGCAATTCACCATATTGGATCAACTGCGGTACCAGGGCTTTCCGCTAAAGAAGATATTGATATTTGCGTTGTTGTTCGGCATTTACAAAAAATCCTTGCAAACTATACTTTTAAAGGGGAATTTAACATACCTCTTCGCTATTTTTTTAATAAGAATACAGATACCTCAAAGGTGAATTTGCATATGGTGGAATCAGGCCATGAATTTCTGACTTTGAATCTCTGTTTTGTTGAATATTTAAGGTCCCATGATGAGGACAGACTTGCATATGCCGCCCTTAAACACAATTTGTTAAAATCCCCCGAGTCATATGTACAAACTAATATGGGTTTTAGAGGATATACACTAGGAAAACATGCGTTTATCAACGCAATTTTAGACAAAGCGAGTTTTAAGGCTATCAGGTTAATGCACGCTATGCACCCATTGGAATGGGCTGCGGCCAAATATTTCCGTGACACCTATTTCTTTAGCCCTCAGGCAATAGAAGATCCTTACACATGGACGTTTAACCATTCGGAGCATTCTCATCTTATTTTGTATCAAGGCACAGAAATCCTCGCTTACTCCCATATTCAGTTTGATAAAAGAGCGGAGATTCGTATTATTGCCGTTGACGAGAATAAGCGAAATCAAAACTTAGGGAGTAAGTTTTTAGCACTTATAGAAAAATGGCTGGGCAGCTTAGGTATTAAAAGCATTCATGCGCAAGTCCCTCAAAGCAGTTTAAGGTTCTATCTCAAAAACAGCTATTGCATTATGCCATGTGATGATCCTGAAAAACATGAATCTGATCCGAGTCATTTTCTTGTTGTTAAGAAATTGTGATGAAGGGTGCAGCCATTGGGTCGGACATAGGCATAAGTACTGTTATAAACCAGAGGTGGCAACTCACCATTACGTATGTGGATGTGCATCTTTGCTCGGAGCATCGTGCTGAGATGTCATTTTGGATTGCTTTTTTGGTGTTTTAATACCATACTCTATAACTAAGATCTTTTTGCTTTATATCTATATATCTAATCTCAATTAATGCAAAAATATACCATTAATCATCATTATATCATCACAATTCTTTGATAATTTGGCGTCAAAATTTGCAATTCTACAAAATCTCGATCTCCATATCAGGTAAAAAACTTCCTTCTGCATTTGTGGTTAATCAAGCTGATAATTGAGCTCCGGGTGCATCTTAAGCAAATCTATCTTAGAAACTAAAATATCATGAGTATTAGTTTTCTGTATATCTATCAAACTCTTTATACTTGCACTTTTGATGGAGCCATTTTTCTGAACTATCCAAAATTTGAATCCCATTTTTTCCAACTGATTGAACTCATCTTCCACTTCTGAATAATAAGATAAAGTTGGATCTAGCTCCATGAAGATCACTATATCATCTGATTCAGATAGCACTCTGGAAGCTCCTTTAAGAGCCTTGAACTCATATCCTTGTATATCCATCCTCAAAATATCAATTTTCAGTCCCTTTGGTATTAGGACGTCTAGAGTAGTGGACTCGATGGCAAGTACATCATATTCAAGTTTTTGCTCTGATATGTTGTTGATAAATTCTGCAGAATCTACCCCAGAGCCTCCTTTAAGAGTTTTCATTGATAGAAATCTCGAATTATCTTGCTGCTTATCAGAAAGAATTTTATTTACTATATTAATAGATTGACTAAACCCATTAGATATAACGCTTGATGTCAGCAACGCTATAAATGAAGGATTCGCTTCTATACAGAATATCTTTCCACTTCTATTATGTTTTCTATTTTGAGCAGCAGCAATAACACTAAAATAACCATGATTTGCCCCCGCATCCACAATATTTGCTCTAGTTTTCATTAAAACTTTCAGTAATTTTGTATTATTATCTTCCCACGTACCAGATGCAATCAAATGTGGAGCCAAACTTCTATCTGTTGTATCAACATATAAAAATAAACCTTCGTCAACAAAGGTAAGCCCTGTATTATTCCCTAAGTAGTAATAAGGTCTAGTAGGGACATTACTAGTAGGGACATTAGATGATAAAATATGATCCAATTTATTCTCAATGCGATGAAATTTTTGTTGTAGTTTTTGTAATCCAAACAATGTTGCACTTGTAATCAAAAGTACTAATAACATAAAGACTAAGGATTTAGAATAAGTGGTTATATTTTTCATAGATTGTAGTATTTTAATTTTATTATTACGCATCTTCTGCTAATAGACGCTTAATCAGTTTTTTATCGAGGTTGATTTACGAAAAATAATTAAGCTGCACAAGGTATTTCACCGTAACATATAGATCGGCATTAAAAAAGTAAGAAAATATATTCCTCGATCGGGGCAGTGTCCACATTTATTTTGGCCATAAATATGGTTGGTACTATAAAAACGAATCCAAAATAAGAAAATCAGGCTTGTAGTATCTTATTAAGAGGCGCCTAAGATGCTTGAGATTATTGCCCATGTTAGTATATAAGTGATCAGTATCTACGATCTTAGCTATATCTTACTGCATTTATCAGTTTGCCAAGAGGGTATATTGAGGTGCTTGGTGTCTCTGATAGTAATCATCTTGATGCAAAAATTGATAGGGATTGAAATAAGAGTATGTCATTAACCAGCACGCGAAGTCTGTCTAGCACCAGGCTTCTGCTTAGGGTCTGCATCTTTTGCGGGCTCTTCATGCTCAGACATTATCTTGGATCTCTTTTTTTCTTTTTTAATACCATACTCTACCACATGCTCGTACATACCCCCGCCTTCTAGCATTTTCTGCCCTAGATCGTTAATCTTTTTTTGATCATCTTGAGAAAATTTATTAATAATAGTATCTGTAATGTCGTATAAAAACAACCATGATAGTTCGATTTTTTGATTTTTCGTCATGCGGGTTGGATTATTCATCTTTGCGGTGTATATATTTTGAGCATTAGGATCATCTTTAGTAAGGTAAGGAGTGCTTTGTGAGGAATCTCCGCCGAATTTTTTTAATACATGATTTACAGAATATAGAGCCCCTATAATTCCTACCAGAGTGTATATATCTAAACCTAAAAACATAGAGATTTCCTCATTTCTATAGTTAGGATATCATAAATTTTGATATTATTAGATGAAAAAAATGAGCATTTTTGAATTTAATTATTAATACAGAAATTATGTTGATAAAAAGCAATGGAAGATAACGAGCAAAAGCAAGGTTGGTTAGTGACATTTCTTGATCTAGTAATGATCATGACGTGTTTTTTTGTATTAATATATTCCCTGAATCTTAAACAAAACCAGGTTAAGTCTCAGGATATAGATGTACAAAAAAATGTAAATCCTGTTATAGGGGATATCAATTCTGGTGCATTAGATATAATATATAATAATCTTAAAGAGAATTTACAGAATAATAATAGTGATATCAAACTTATTTACACCACCAATAGAATTGGTATATTACCAAAGTTAGCTTTACAAGATCAGGGTAAATTAATGAGCTTAGCTCACAAACTTGGGTCGTCTTTGTTTAATTTTACTAGAAATCTTATAAAAGTTAGGTTATTACTGAACTTACAAAAATTAAAAGAAGAAAGTTTAGGCTACAAAGATTCTCTGGATAACAAAATAGAAGTTTTGATAGAACATTTGAATAAATTCAATCGTAATTTATCGCGCTACTCAGGCAATGATTCAATAATTGCAAGCGTAGAATATAGTGAGGATGACATTGTTCAGAAAGACAGCTGGAGTATTATTGTAGATATTTACCCTGAATCAAAATATACTCACAATGAGACTAATTAGTTATTTTATTTTTATTTGCATATGCATAATATCTAACATATCACTTGCTGCCGAAGAAATTGCCATTGAAGCGCAATCACGTGCGCTAGATGATGCGGTAATATTTCATTATCCCAAAAAATTAAAACTTCAGATTGAATATAAGGGTAGCAATATTCTTATTAAATCTGATAAAGCCATGAAATTTAAAATACACCCTAAATCTAACAGATATTTGCTCGAAGATGTTAAATCTTTAAAATCAAAGTTAGTGTCAATCAAATTACGCAAAAACTATACTTCTCACTCTATTGTTGCT
>CAYGNF010000035.1:0-3617 GCA_964351245.1 uncultured Rickettsiaceae bacterium
GATGCAAAAGAGAGAGGCAGCGGCAAATACTCAGAATGCTTCTAAAACAGAGATAGGATGGGGGCATCAAATTAGATCCTATGTTTTGCAGCCCTACCAAATGGTAAAAGATCTCAGAACTAATTATGAAACTTCAAATACTACCGGGGTCCTAGATGGGGACCTAGAAAAATTCGTATATAGTAGTCTTGCCGCTAGAGTCAGTAACGTCAGGAAGTAAAAGATATTACTATTTATAGAATGTAAATCCAAAAAACCTGCAGGATCTAAAAGATGTAATCCATCTCCACACCTGGATAATTTGATCAAAACTAAGGGGATTATCTAGCAGTAATCTCTGGTCAAAAGAAAAGAAAATAAACTGAGCCTTGCCTATAAAATTCTCGAATGGAACGAACCCGAGCTGGAATCTACTATCTCCAGACTCATCTCTATTATCACCTAAAAAGAAATAATGATCTTCTGGTATAAAAAATGGCCCGATATTGTTTGCGCGCGCTAACTCAGGACTAGATTCCACCTCGCTTGAAAATTGCTTAATATACCTAGTTTGATATTTTGTACCACTTTCCACAATCTCATTATATTCATCAAAAATACGCCCGCGCTCACTATAAGATCTAACATACTCCCTATTTATTGGCATATCATTTATATATACTATTCCATTTTTAAGCTCGATTTTCTCTCCAGGAAGCCCAATCAGCCTCTTAATATATCTTTCTTGCATCATATGCGGGGGTCTAAAAATTATAACATCTCCCCTCTTTGGCTGCGCGTCTAGAATTCTCCCAGAAAATAAATTAGTACTCATGATAAAGGAATGCTTACTATATCCGTATGAATACTTGGTAGAGAATACATAATCTCCCTCTATGATAGTTTTTCTCATGGAGCCAGTAGGTACATAAAATGGCTCAAAAATAAAAATTCTGATACAAAGCGCAATAATGATCACAACGCCTAGTGATTTTATTTCTTTGAAGGCTTCGTATATAGAGTTAGTATTGTGATGTATTTTATTATTCCGCATTGTCATTATATTTAGGGTAGTTATAACAAAAAAGAGTTATACATAATAATTTACCTCAAATCTATATAAAATGCATATAATCTTTGAAATTATCATAAAACTATAGTATTGATTGCGTGTACTTTTCTTGAGCATTAATATTAAATCAATATTTATGAATAATTTATTATTATTTCGAGTATTATGGAAATTGATCCATCCAAAAAGATGGATTTTTTTGTTGATGTTTTTAGTAGTGGCAATACTTGGCGCTACATCATCTATAGATAGTTATTTAATTAAAAATTTGCTCGACTTATTAGATACAATAGATCCAGAAAATAATGGCACTAATATGAAGCAGATTCTTGTCTGGGCTATAATTTATGGCCTATGGTGGGAAATATGCAATTTTCTCTCGATATTTAACGATTTTCTAAACAGGACATCTATGCCAATCAATAAGGGAGAGGTAATGGATTTTTACTTTTCTCACTTACAAAAACATAGTTATAGTTTTTTTAAGAAAAATTTATCGGGATCTCTTACTAATAAAATTTTAGATGCTTCAAGAGCTTGTGAGTTGATTTTATCTAGCCTTAATGAAAAAATACTACGCAAAATTTTTTCAATGATAATAGCGATATATGCTTTAATGGCGGTAAATACAGTATTTGCATCAATTTTTGTAATATGGCTTGCGATATTTTTTGGCTTAAGTGCTTTTTTCATGGATGATATTCAAAGACTTTCTTCTATATGGGCAAATAGCAGATCCGTAATTGCAGGTAAGATCATAGATTCGATCAATAATATGTTCTCTATCAGAATGCATAATCTTTATAAATCAGAGCGCATGTATTTGGGCAAATATCTAGATAGAATGGTAAATGCCGAAGTATCGCTGAATTGGTTTATGCTCCGTATCAGATATTTTCAAGGGCTGACTTGCTCTATAATGATCTTTTGTATGATATACGCTCTTGGAATGTATAAAGCGCGGGGGCAAATATCTATCGGGGATGTCGCTCTTGTTATTACTCTTGCTACTGCTATTTTAGACGATATATGGGATTTTATTCAAGATGTAGGGGATTTATTTGAAGATATTGGCTCATTTATCCAAACTCTGGATTTGCTAGAAGATCATGAGATACAAAATGAAGAAGACTCCAAGCCATTTGATGTAGTAGAGGGTAGTATAGAGTTTAAAGAAGTATCATTTGGATATAAATCATCGGCAGGATTGTTTGATAAAATATCTATCAATATTCCGGCAAAACAAAAAGTAGGAATAGTGGGGTACTCTGGATCTGGGAAAACTACATTCATTAACCTGATCACTAGAATGTATGATACTAACCAAGGTAGTATCTTGGTAGATGGCCAAGATATTAAGGAAATTTCTCAAGATCAATTAAGAAAAAATATCTCAATTATTCCGCAAGATGTTTCTCTCTTTAATAGAACAATTATTGAGAATATTAGATATGGTAAAAAAGATGCAACGGATGAGGAAATATATTTAGCTGCAAAAAAAGCAAAAATTCACGATGATATACTAAAATTTCCACAAGGATATGATACTATAGCAGGGGAAAAAGGTAATAATCTCTCAGGAGGGCAGCGCCAGAGAATAATTATCGCGCGGGCTATACTAAAAAATGCACCGATTTTAATACTAGATGAAGCAACAAGCGCTCAAGACTCTATTACAGAAGAATATATCAAAGAATCTATTGCATTATTAATGCAAAATACTACCTCCATTACTATATCTCATAAAATCTCAACACTCAAAAATATGGATAGGATTATCTTGTTTGATTCAGGTAAGATAGTTGCCGATGGAAATCATCAGACTTTATATCAAAATTCAGAATTATATAAAAAACTTTGGGATGCTCAGTTTTGAGATAGAGTATTTTTATTGAGATTGCATAACTATTACCATTAAAAGATACTCTATCTATCTTATTGCTCCCTACCCGCTGATTTTGCTTTATTAGTAGTAGGGCCCTTAGGAGTGGTGGGTATATATGAAGATCCCCCTGAGAGTGTCTTGCGGATCAATTGTGACAATGTTTTTTTCAATGTATTGTTATTGATACCATAAGAGTCAAGATGCTTTTGTATATCACTTCGATCTTTCGCAATAAGATTTATCGTATATTGATAGTCTCCTAATAACATCTCTGGTCTATTTGGCGATACTTTGTTTATAAGATCATCTGTAGTCTGAATGCCATTCTTCTGAGCATAATAAACTAATGGATCCATACCATTTATTTTGTACTCCTTCTTTGATGCGTACAGAGCTGCATGCTCTGTGCCGATATTTGCATCATTGCGTATTGCATATTTCATCGCATCTCTTTTAATAGGCTTGTTGGATTTTTTTGTTTGATCATTTATCTTGATATCATTCTCTAATAAATATTCAACCGCAGGTTTGCCGTCTATCTTTAAATTCTCCTCTATTAGATATTTTGCAGCATCCTTGCCGTCTATTTTAATGTTCTTCTCTATTAGATATTTTGCAGCATCCTTGCCGTCTATTTTAATGTTCTTCTCTATTAGATATTTTGCAGCATGTTCGCCTTCT
>CAYGNF010000035.1:3717-11184 GCA_964351245.1 uncultured Rickettsiaceae bacterium
ATATTTTGCAGCATGTTCGCCTTCTATTTGAATGTTCTTCTCTATTAGATATTTTGCAGCAGGTTCGAGGTCTATTTTAATGTTATTGATTACTACATATTTTGCAGCATCTTGTTTTTCTATCTTGAAATTATTATCTACTGCGTATTGTATAGCATCTTTGCCTTCTATTAGTTTCCCGTTAGTGGAGCAATACTCCGCAGCGCTAAAAACACCACCCAACTTAAGGTCATTCTTTACTGCATATTCCGGAGCATCTACTCCACCTATTTTGAAATTATTCGATATTGCATGTTTTACAGGGTCTACATCTTCGTCCTTCCCCTGTTCATTTTTAACCTTAAGTTCTATATTCTTCTCACTGAAGTGGACCGCGGCAGGCTTTCCATAAATTGTTACGTCATTCTCTATTGCAAACTGCTCCGGCGACATGCCGAAAATCTTTAATTTAGGAAAAAATTTATCATCTATCGCAAATTCTACAGCACTCTTGCCTTCAATCTTTACATCATTCTTGTAAGCATATTCTAGAGGAGACATTCCAAAAGTATAATCATAAGCTTCGGTAAATTTAGTGTCATTAGGCGCAATCTGCCCCCACTGGATCTCATAAGCTATTGGGTCCAGTGCATATACTTTTAATCCTTGTTCTTGAAAATAAAGCGCAGTAGGCTTGCCATCTATCAATCTTCCATCATGCATTGCAGCAATAATGTCTTGCTGGATGGGCGGTAGTTCAGGAGTTCCCCATAGGGTATTATTTATTCTAGAAGCCATCGATGGGGTCTGATTCTTATTCTCTTCCTTTTGATGATATCTCAAAACAATATCCACGACATTATTTTCATGGTCTACTGCTTTTTTTACTAGCCTATTTCTCATGATTACATTTTCTGACCTTGTACTAGAAATCTTTTCGAGCAAAGGCTTCAGTGCATCTCCTTTTTTATCCTTAGCATTATTATTTAGAAATTCAATGACAGCCTTCTGATCTTCTTTATATATCTTTATCTTGTCTTTTTCTTGGATTATCTCTTGTATCTCGCTTGATTCGAATGCTTTGGTGGTTACTGCAAGTGCCCATGCATCTACTAGAGTTGTTATTGCTTGTTTTGACATATCAGGAAGTTTTGCGCCCTCGGGCGGATCATTACGCATAATCGCACTACTGAGCGCTGCGGCATATTCATTCAGCGCGTTAGATCTAATCATACTCATTATGTTAGAATCTTGAGTCAGCGCGGCATCTGCAATCGGCGTCATATCTTTATGTTTTTTGCCTTTCAACTGATCATAACTATACCCGCTGGCCCATGCCTTAAGCACATCGTTTTGTTCTGGTGATATGTTATCTAGTTCAAATCTATCGCTGATAATTGTTTTCATCGCAACTATTAACATCGCTTTACCTGTCTCGATCTGATTTAGCTTTTCTTCTGCAACTAATTTGTCTATTTCTTCTGGATTTATAGAGGTTGACTTACTCATTTGCGCGCCTAATATATACATTATTATATAAATATTAATGTATTTATGAGATATATAATATAAATTATAACACTATTTACTATAATTTATTGTAAGTGTAATTTTTTAGTATCATATTAAGATAGATTGATGCGCGTACAATATTTACTCAGCGGAAATTTTTACCCAGCAATTTGGGGTTTCGAATAATTTAATTTTGGATATACAAACATCCATATCCGAAAAAAGATTTTGTAGAACATCTTTCATAAGGTGCGATGCGATGTTTTCAGCTGTTGGATTTGCTTCTATATAATAAACAACTTGTCCTGTATAATTTTCTATAAAATCCCCGAGCGCCTTATCTTGTACAGACAAAATAACTGTATGGTCTAGATTATCATCTATCCATGCTTTTACCCTATCTTTTATTATGCCAAAATCTATTACTCTGCCTAGTGTATCTAGACCGCTTGATGAAAAGGAAATTTCTAAAATATAACGATGCCCATGAAGATATTTGCATTTATTCTCATGATTCATCACTCTATGAGCTGCATCAAATTCAATTTTTCTTGTAACTTTAATCATTTTATACCTAGTATATCTGAAATTTTATATAAAGCTGGGGGCTTGGTATCTAGCCACAGCGCGACTTTAATTGCACTAATTGCAAGTAGATCCCTACTCTCTATTCTATGAGATATAGAAAATGAATCATATTCTCCGCAAAATTGCACTTCATGATCGCCAAAAATATTTCCAGATCTAATAGAGTGGATCATCAATTCATTCTTTTTTCTAGATGATGTAGATTTAGAAATTTCCCCTCCTGTCTTAGAAGCTATATTCTCTCCTATCATTAATGCAGTACCAGAAGGAGCATCTACTTTATTTCTATGATGCTGCTCTAGTATATCTATATCATACGAATCTCCTAGCATTTCTGCAACTTTTGCTGAGATATATGATAAAAGATTTGCCCCAATACTAACATTAGGCGCATGTAAAACAGCAATTTTTGTTGCAAGAATATTTAGAGATGCTTGCGTCTCTAGATCTAGCGCTGTAGTTCCTATGAGTATTGCTCTGACCTTTGCGCTATTGATCGCCAAAGCTTCTACAAGGCTTCTTGTTGCCTCTTTAATACTAAAATCTAGTATCACATCTACATCTGCAATAAAAGAAGCTAAATCGCTATTTTTATCGCAAATCATTATATCAGTAATTTTATTATTATCTTTTGCCAAGGCGTGGATTTTTATACCCATCTTACCATATCCAAAAATACCTAGTTTCATTTTATGCATCCTATATATTATTATCTGATAGAAGCTTGTAGACATAATTCAAAATCTGTGGCTTCTTACCAATTTTGATGCATTTATTATATAGCATCCTTGTAGAGTTTATGCCTTCGACTGATATATTTTCTGATAATTTCTCATGAGTAGCTAAGGAGGCGCCGAAACGAAAATTTCTTGATTCATCAGAAAAACATGAAAGCATTATATCTCCTATGCCCCCATATGATAGTACATCTCGTGAGTCGCATCCTAGAGCCATGCATATATCCATAAGCTCCAGAATACCATCCGTGCATATTTTGGCTCTGTGATTCCTACCTTCTCCTGTTGCAATAATATATCCACAAAAAATAGATAATATATTTTTATAACAACCGCAAAGCTGCATTGTAGTAATATCTTTTATAGGAGTTATTTCCATATACTCATTTGTAAGGTCTAATGATACTTTTTTTGCAATCTCAAAATCTTTAGCCGATATATTGCTTGCGGCTTTTTTGCCCATAGAAATTTCAGAAGCAAAATTTGGACCACAAAGTACTAGTGGCTCTATTCCGTGCCTGGCAAGAGCGTCATAAAAAAACTCACCTGATTCTGGATCTATACCCTTAGATGCAATGATAATATTTTTTTGAGATTGAAAATATTTTAAATTATCTCTAATGATGCCAGAGATGGCATGAGTAATCACCGCGATTATAGTATAATCTGCGTTGATACTAAAATCTTTTTTGATATAAATATTATTCATACCGACATTATACAATTTTTGATACGTCAATTCTATGATCTTGCCCTCGTTCTGAGTTACAAGTTCAACTATATTGTTTTTAGCAAAAACCGATGCAAGAGCACGCCCCCAGAGACCCGCCCCTATTATTTGTATTTTATTCATATTGCTTTTACGACCCAGAATTTTAAAATTTTATTCACAAAACAAATATATTGTTTATAATGATTCAGTCAAAGTAAAACTATATAATTTTTGCATGGATGAATAATCAAAAAAACTTCGTCTTTTTTTCCGCTATCACAGGTAACATACTAGAATATTACGATTTTACAGTATATTTGGTATTTTATAGCATTATTGGCAAAACTTTCTTCCCGCCAGCATCTGAATTTGCACAAACACTTCAGAGTCTTGGTGTATTTGCTATAGGGTTTATTACTAGACCAATTGGAGGGATTGTTTTTGGGTATATAGGTGATACTTACGGCAGAAGAATGTCGTTGATATGTTCGGTACTTGGAATGACCATACCAACTTTTTCAATAGGTCTAATACCTACATATAATGAAATTGGGTATTACGCTCCAGTCACTCTTGTTGTACTCAGGCTTATTCAAGGTCTATGTATTAGCGGAGAAGGTACAGGAGCTGCAATATTTGTGTTAGAGCATCAAAATAATTTTAGACCTGGATTTACTACTGGTCTTGTACATGGCTCTAACATCGCAGGAACCATAATCGCATCTATGCTAGGTATCATAATAAACCAATTCTTCCATGATATTGAATATGCATGGAGATTTGCTTTTATCCTAGGGGGATTTATGGGTCTCATCACTTTCTATCTAAGACTCAGAGTGTCAGAAACCCCGATATTCCAACAGCTTTCTGAAAAAAAATCTATATTAAAAGCTCCATTTATTCATGTACTCAGGAATTCCTGGCAATCTATGTTTTTAACCTTTTGTGTTGCGGGTTTTACAAGTAGTATATTCTATATGGTAAAAAGCTATGTGAATGTTTTCTATAGAGACATAATGAATTTTGGCACATCAACATCTCTTCTTTATTCAACATATGCATCCCTTGTATTAATGATTGGTATTCCGATAGCGGGTATTGTAGTGGATAGATATGGAAAAGTTCCTGTAATAAGATTTGCAGTGATATCAATAATAATATTCGCAATTCCGGTTCTTATGGGAATGTCTTCTGAAAATTTTACTATAAGAATTATATCGCTCACTAGCCTTGCTATAATGGCCGCAAGCATGTCTGGCTCTGCATATATATTTGTGATATCGCTCTTTAGCCCAGAAGAGAGATTTTCAGGAGTAGCATTTAGTTATAATCTAGGCATTGCTGTTTTTGGGGGTACTTCTCCTATTATCTCCACATGGCTTGTTGAATATACACAATTATATTACGCAGCCTCTTTTTATATAATAGGAACTGGTGTATTATTTATGTTCGTAATGACATTAATGAGCAATGTGGTAAACAAAGTATCTTAAAATTGGATCTTAACTCACCAATCTTATAGTTGCTAAAAAATTTATATTTATTGTTATACTGATAATCTTACCTCGATGTATTTAACATGAAAATATCACAAAGAATCTAAAACTTATGAGAGAAATAATACTAGACACAGAAACAACAGGGCTAGATCCGAAAAATGGGCATAAAATCATTGAAATTGGCGCTCTTGAAATGCAAAATAAAGTGCTGACTGGCAAATCATTTCATTATTATATTAATCCAGAGAGAGATGTGCCTTTTGAAGCTTTTCAGGTGCATGGTATATCAGCTGAATATTTAAAAGATAAACCAAAGTTTTATGAAGTCGCGGAAGAATTTTTAAATTTTATACAAAATTCTCCTCTAGTAATCCATAACGCATCTTTTGATATGATGTTCCTCAATTACGAACTCAGCGCAATTACAAAATCGACTATAGACTATTCTTATGCTGTAGATACTCTTGCTATTGCAAGAAAAACTTTTCCAGGGCAAAGAAATAACTTAGATGCATTATGTAGACGATTTGGCATTGATAATGCCCATAGAAAATATCATGGCGCCTTGAAGGATGCTTCTTTGCTTGCAGAAGTGTATATAGAGCTTACTGGTGGGAGGCAGATCAAATTTGCAATGCAAGCAAAAAACACCGACGCATCATCAGCAATGAAGACAAAGTCCTACGAGCATATGAATTTTAAAATAATACATCCTACAGAAGAAGAAACATGGGCGCGTAATCAACTTATCGTAGAAATACAAAAATCTTAATATAAATTATTATATAGTGACACAATATTCATTTATTATGATGATACATAATTTGTTTGAATGTTCATTAAAATATCTTAAAGTAATATTAATAATGTTATGATAATACCAATTACTATCTTTAAATTATTGACTTTTCTGTGCTAGTGTTTTATGGATAAACGCACAAAATATCACAATATTATATATCTATGATTAATGATTATATTATGCAGGGCACTTTAGAGCTAGATTTACCTCCTCTTGATTCCTTCATTGAAAAGGCTGTAGTAGAGTGCACTAATAGTGCAAATGAATTATCTATAGAAAATGTCAGAAGTGTGCTGTTGCATTGTATCAATAATCAAATAGAGTTTTTGTCTGAAACGCAGAAAAATACTACGATGGAAATGCTCAGTGCCAACATAGATAATATAGATCTAGTCATACTTCAGCACATTAGAACCTGCAATGCAAAAGTTTCTCAAAAAACCCACCTAATGCAGCACTCAATGAGTCATACAGAAACATCAGGTATTGTAAGTGTAACTCAAGAGTGTAATGTCAAATCAGAGAGTCAGGTACAAACGACTAGTATACAATATGAGGATTTAGGACTATCATCTCAAGAGTCAATGAGTCAGAAGATTGACTTCACCTACCAATCTAAATTAAATCGTGATATCATATATGCATCAAGTAAAGGGGATGTACAAAAAATACAAGCTCTTGTAGCACAAGGAGCCGATGTAAATTCTCTAAACTACTATGGGGGACCTCTTCATAACGCTGCAAAGCATGGTCATGTAGATACTCTGAGATATTTAATAGAATGCGGCTCTAATCTACATGCAAAAGTATATGAGGGCAAAACTCCTCTACACGAAGCTGCGCAATCGGGAAGTTTAGATGCTCTAGATGTTTTGATTCAGGCGGGTGCTGATGTGCACATTCAGGATCACTATGGAGGAACTCCTCTACGCTCTGCTGCGCTATGGGGACATATAGATGTGGTAAAATATTTAATAGAAAAATGTAACTCTGATGTGAACACTCGGGATCACTATGGAGGAACTCCTATACTTCGAGTAGGAAATATAGAGGTACTAAAATATTTAATCACTCGAGGTGCTGACGTTAATACTACCGATAATCATGGCACCACTCCTCTTCACAGCGCCGCAGAACAAGCGGACTTAGATACACTCCTATACTTAGTAACAGAACATAGAGTAAATGTGAATGCTAGAGATAAAGATGGTATAACCCCTCTCCACTTTGCTATTATATCAAAGAATACCGAAGTAATAGACCTCATGGTTCAAGTTGGGGCGCATGTAAATTCTTGCGATAATAACGGAATGACTCCTCTCCATTATGCTGCAGAGAAAGGTTACAGAAATGTAATCAAGTCTTTGGTAAAACATGGGGCCAATTTATATGCTAGGGATAGTAATGGAATGCGGCCAGTAGATTATTCTAAAGAACGCGGAGACGATGAAGTGGTGAGATATTTAGAGCAATCTATTATCAAAGAGGATTCAAACAATTTCAAGAGGAAAAGATCTAAGTCAAATAATTTTTAATATGTTTGTTAGAATTATTAATTTGACAGCAGATAATTTATATTTTTCCTAGATACCGAACTAAAATTTCCTGCTAATAAGAATAGCTGCTCTACACATAGAC
>CAYGNF010000036.1:0-9735 GCA_964351245.1 uncultured Rickettsiaceae bacterium
AAAATCTTACAACAACCAAGGAGGATGCGACTACATCAAATCAAATACGTCCTGGGGCTAGAATATTACATACAAAATTCGGCGCGGGCATTATTATCAAAAAAAATGCCGATAATTTAGAAATTCCATTCGATATTGGAGGCATCAGAACAAAAAAAGAAGCCTTTATTTCTTGCGCATAAGTTAATTATATGTGGTATAAAAGTAACGTTTCTTTCAACTCATAAAAAAAAAATGAAAATAATAGCATTGTATTAACCCTTTTCTTGAATTATAAGGCAAACATCATAAAATAACATAAGGAAGTAATTAATTCATTGAGGTTATAATGAACAACAACTTAGTCTTAGACACAAATTCTTTTAGGCAAATTTTTTACTACATGTGCCTTATATGCTCTGTATTATTCTGTTACAATACCGCTCTTGCAAGCGCTGTTGAAGGATCGGGTGACCCTATTGGAGAATCTCTATGTAACGTCATCGAAACATTACAAGGAACCACTGCAAAAGCAGTAGCAATAGTTGCTATTATTGCATGTGCATTTATGTTTTTAACTGGAAATATGAAGTGGCCAACATTGCTTATGATTGCGTGTGGAATCATTATAATATTCGGTGCTTCATCGGTTGTTGATATGATATCAGGTGGTACAGAAGCTTGTGGCCAAGCATAGGTGATATAAATTTTACAAAGTGAATACAAGATGGCTGGGCTTAAAACCCCGGCCATTTTTTATTTTAAATACCCCTTCTCCTTATAGATCTTTTATTGATTTACCTTTGTATATGGCACTGTTAACAAATTTATGCCACTATTATAAAGATCAAAATAACATTAGGCAATTTCAGGGGGTATTATTACTCAATGCATTAAGACAAGCCATGTGCTTACCACGTAAAGCATTGCTTGATTTTGGGGTGGGTAATATACTCATCATTGCATTCTGATCTATATTCATAATATCTTCTTTTTGAGCTAAAGATATTAAATTTTCTGCAGTATATGCGCCACAAGAAGGTCCATCTTGTTGCTCAAATGATAGATCTATAAATTCTGGCTTCACACTTGATATATTCTCTACAGAAGAGATGATAGAATTTTTAAATGATTCTGTTAATTGTGGCCCACCGGAATCTAAGTATATTATTCTGATATTACTACATTGCTTTTTAATCAAAAGCGAAACCCAGTGCCCTCCAGTATTTGCTGGTATCATAATAGTTGCATCAAGCTGTGCTGTCAGTATCCCTTGACACCAACCTATAAGCCAATGGGATATATAGTCTGTATTTATATTAGTAGAATAAAGCTCGATATTGGGCATAATATGGACTGTTAAGTCTTCGGATATGCTTGATCCAAAAAGTATAGCCCCTATTTCTTCTGTTTTATATAGATAATCATACGGCAGAAGAGATTCTGGTTTTGAGTTATTATATACCAATATATTTGTTTTGATGTCTGTTAATCTTTGTATATAAGAATCCAGTAGAGTAGTCTTCATCAACATATCAATAATAGGACTTTGTTCTGATAGGTTAAAGCCAGATTTCTCTGATAAGATAATGTCTCTTACCGTCTCCTTAATTACAATGATTGAATTTTGGTCCGTTGTAGTAATAGTATCTCGTATTAGTAATTTTGATATATTTATTATCTCCTCTTCTCTTGGTACAGGAATTGGGAAATCTGAGTGTGCTTCATCGGTACTACAATGATGCGATAATTCATTGAGCAAGTTAGTATATGAAGTATCCTGATTTTGATGTTGCGATAGGTGCTCTGAGATAATAGCATTCAGATTTTCTGGATTATCAAATAACAGAATGGTTATGTCATTTTTTACTTCTTGAGGTAATAATGTACAATTTTCGCTATTGATGTACCTAATAGCATAGTCTCTGATATTATCTAGAGATGCTTCTATGCCACTAGTATTGCAGAGATTAAATGCCTCGTGTACCGTATTATGAAAGGCCACCTCAAGTCCTAAGGTGCCATCAGGAAATTCTTCGTTGATCATTGATGTGATGTTGTTGATTACGTCGTAATAATTAAATGAAAAATAGAGATTAATCAATTAAATAATGATATCTAGCAAGAATCATGCAACATTATGTAATACTAATCCTCAGATTAAAAGAGCTTGTACGAGAAGAAATATCAGAATTGAGTAAAAGTCGTAAGTCTGCACTTCTTCCTCTATAGCGAGTTGCAACATTTGTTGAGCCGACTCTCTTAAAAAATCACTTAAAACATCTGTCACAAAATTTTTTGATGGATTTTTGTAGTCAATTATATTATTCTTTTGCATGGTGTATTCCTTATTTTATTGTTAGTAAAATTTACAAATATAATAGTAATATTATACCTTGCGAATACTCTACCTAATATTTTACTTACATCTCCATACACAAAATTCCATCATATCTCTTTTACCACATCCTGGAGTACCTGTTAAAATATATCGTCTCATGAACTTTTACACCTTGCTAACCAGATCGTATGATCATTACAATCTTTATCATTAATTTTATGGTCGAGTAGATCAAAGCCATGTTCGTTAAGAAGTTGCTTGTATTCATCAGGCGAGAGTGATGCATGATATAGATTTTCACCACCATTATCGCTCCAAATTTCTCCGGCCTCTGAACCTGTTGTAAACATTAACATTCCGCTATCATTTAAGTGCTGAACAAAAGTGTTAAACATATTTTTTTGATCGTCTACGGTTAGGTGAAAAAGGCTATTCCAAGCGATAATAGCATCAAATTTTTGGTTTAATTCTAACTCTCGCATGTCACTTAATATAAAATTACCTTGTGGAACGCGCTGTGATGCCATTTCAATAAATTTTTTGCATCCATCAACGCCAGTAACATTGAAGTTTCGATCAAGAAAATATTTATCGATAGGCTCTCCCATACCACAGCCTATATCAAGGATGTTACTCGCTGGCTTTAACTGAGATAGAAACTTATCGAGCCAAGCCTGTTCATATAGATAATCTTTCCTGCTGTCATACCACTGCGCTATTTTTTCATAGGATTCTAATGTTGTTTTTGATTTGCTCATAAATCACCTAACTTCTTCATTCTTTCTAGTCTTTTAGGATATAGTTTTTTCATCCAAGGATCTTGTGACAAATCATTATATGTTAGTAAACTGTAATTTTTAGTTTGTTCTTTGTTATTTTGGGCTGAATATATTTCAGCTAATTCTTCATAGACTAATCCACGACCAGTACGTACTAACTCGGATGACTGACGAACATTAGAATTTCCTCCGACGCGTATTAAAAGTACTCTTTTTACTATCTGAAATCAAGCATAATTGCCTCTCTTTTTTTCCGTTTTTTTTAGTTAGAGGTTGTTTTCAAACCTAAATTAAGCACATTTTCTCCTAAGCATTAATCGATTCATAGCTAAATAAATTATATTTTTCGATGACTCTATATCAAATTCATATTCTTTAGAAAGTCTACGGCTTCTACTGAGCCAAGCAAAAGTTCTTTCTACTATCCATCTTTTTGGCTGGACTTTAAAACACTCTTCAGGTTTAGGTAATAATTCTTCAGAAGTATCTTGATGAACCCAGAATCTCTTCTGTGGCCTTTTAATTATTTCTAAATCTATAGCATGTTGGTTGTATATATTGCTTTTTAAATCTTTGCCTTGATATCCCATATCAGCCCACATTTTTGTTACCTGGTTATATTTACACTTCATATTATCTATAGCTTTTACCACCCCTTCACGGTCGTTTTCATTTGCAGCTCCGATGTAGCAACCAAGAATAAAACCTTCTGTATCAGTGATAATATGGCGCTTTCTACCTTTTATTTTTTTTTCCCCCGTCGTAACCTTTAGTCCCTCCTCTTTCCGTTGTTTTTACTGACTGACTATCAACTATAGAAGCCCTAGGATCTGCTTTTCTACCTAACTGAACTCTTATAGCTTTAGTTAATTCATGATTCATTTTTTCTATCAAGCCTTGTTTCTTCCATCTGCGAAATTGTGTGTATACGCTCATCCAATGCGGAAAATCATGTGGTAAATAACGCCACTGACAACCAGTGCGAACAACATAAAAAATTGCATTCAAAATCTCTCTCTTGTTATACTTACAGGGTCTACCACCTTTGTGATAATCTAGCTTAACTATAGACTCTATCGCAAGCCACTCTTCCTCTTTTAAGTCAGTTGGATAATCTCTTCTTGTCATCTAACCTCTCATTTAAAGTTAAATAAGAATATATTAGCTTAATTTAGGTTTGAAAACAACCTCTAAGGACCAGAAAAAATTTATCTCTGATTTAAGAACTATTTATGGAGCTCCAAATATGGAGGTAGCTGAAAGTAACTTATATGCCATGACAGACAAGTGGTCCAAGTATTCTGCAGCTCTAAAATCTTGGATCAATAACTGGGATAATCTTACTACTTTTTTCCAATTCTCAAGTAACGTACGAAGACTGATTTATACTACGAACCCTATCGAGGGTTTCCACAGACAGATCAGAAAATATACAAAAACTAAAGGTTCTTTTACTAACGAAAATGCTTTACTCAAACTCACTTTTGCTTCTATATTAAAAATTACTCAAAAATGGAATCAGCCTATTCAAAACTGGGCCCTTATCATTTCTGAGTTAGATATCCACTTCCCAAACAGATTGGATATATGATTACTCAGTTTGACACCGTTACTAGAACATGCTCAAACTAAATATGCAATGCCCATTTTTTTCTACGAGACATAGGCTTACATTCTACAATTTGAACTATCTGACCTTCTTTACATCTCGAATCTTCATCGTGAGCAAGGTATTTTTTTGTTACTTTAACTGTCTTGTGGTATTTGGGATGAGTAAATCTTCTTTCTACGCATACTAGTATAGTTTTTTGCGCTTTAGCACTAACTACTACTCCTGTTAAAACTCTTCTTGGCATAATTCACTATATTGTTTTTCTTTTATTTAACTCTGTATAAGCGATAGCAATCTCAACTCTAGCTTTTTTAAATAAACTAGTATTATTGAGTTCCCCTAATTTGCTTTTAAACCTAAAGGACATTAGGTCTTTTTTTCTATCCGATATTACTTGATAAATCTCAGATTTAGTTTTTTCTTTTATCATCTTAATGAAGCTTAACTTATTCATATCTCCTCACAACTTTTGTTCTAACTGGAAGTTTACTAGCCGCTAACTCCAAAGCTCTTAATGCGATGTCTTCAGGCACCCCATCGACTTCGAACATTATTCTTCCAGGTGATATACGCACCGCAAAAAACTCAGGAGAGCCTTTTCCTTTACCCATTCTAACCTCTGCAGGTTTTTTCGACACTGGAAGATCTGGAAAAATTTTTATCCAAAGTTTGCCTTGTCTTTTCATGCATCTGGTTGCAACTCTTCTTGCTGCTTCTATTTGTCTTGCAGTAATACGTTCCATATCCAAAGATTTTAAACCATACTCTCCAAAGGCAAGCATAGTACCGGCTTTTGATTTTGATGGTACTCTGCCTTTGTGAGCTTTTCTATATTTCTGTTTTTTTGGACTTAACATTTTAACTATCTAGCTCCTACTGTTTTCTTTGCTGTGTAATCACCTTCATACACCCAGACTTTTACCCCTAGTACTCCGTATGTGGTATGTGCTTCAGCTATAGAATAGCCTATCTTTGCACGCAAAGTATGTAAAGGCACCCTACCTTCTCTATACCATTCTGTTCTTGCAATTTCTGCACCACCTAATCTACCCGATACGTTTACTCTTATTCCTTTAGCGCCTTGTTTCAAACAAGATTGTATAGCTCTCTTCATCGCTCTTCTAAAAGACACACGTTTCTCTAATTGCTGAGCTATACCTTGAGCCACTAATGCAGAATCAATATCTGGCTTCTTTACTTCATGTATATTGATAAAAACTTCTGCTTTAGTGATATCAACAATTTTGTTCTTGAGCTTTTCTATATCTCCGCCACTTTTACCAATGATAACACCTGGTCTTTTTGCATAAATATTCACTACCACGCTTTTATTTGAAGGTCTTTCTATTAATACCTTACTTATCATAGCAATATAGTAGTCTTTTTTAACCAAAGATCTTATACTAAGATCTTCTATTACTAACTTACCATATTCTTTTTCAGCGTATAATATAGACTCCCAGTTTCTAATTAGCGTAGGACCTACTCTTAATCCTACAGGATTTGCTTTTTGTCCCATTATTTTTTCTCCTCTAGTTCAGAAACTTCGATATATAAATTACTAAAAAATTTTAATATTTTACCAGATCTGCCTCTTCCTTTTGTTTGCATTCTTTTCATGACCATAGACTTTCCTACAGTAGCATGAGTAACTACTAAGTTATCTATATCCATTCCTAAGTTATTCTCTGCATTTGCAATTGCTGATTTTAAGCACTTTGTTACATCCTGAGATATCCTTTTTTTACAGAAAGTGAGCTGTACAACAGCTTCTGATGCTCTCATATTTCTTATAGATTGTACTACAAGATTAAGTTTTCTAGGGCTTACTCTTAGTAATTTTGTTGTAGACTTGGCAATATTCATATTTCTACTTCTTTTTTACTTTTTTATCAACTCCGTGACCATTGTAAGTTCGTGTTGGAGCAAACTCGCCTAGTTTTTTTCCTACCATCTCTACAGATACGGATACTGGTATAAACTTATTACCATTATGAACGGCAAAAGTAAAACCTACAAACATCGGAATGATAGTAGATCTACGAGACCATGTTTTGATTATTTCATGCCTAGTGGCAGATGCAGCACGCTTAACTTTTTCAATTAAGTATCCATCTACAAAAGGTCCTTTCCAAATAGATCTGGCCATATTTTCTACTTCCTACGCTTTATTATATATTTTGTTGTCATTTTATTTTTTCTAGTTTTTTTACCTTTAGTAGGCTTGCCCCAGGGTGTTACTGGATGTCTTCCACCTGAAGTTTTACCTTCCCCTCCACCATGTGGGTGATCTACTGGATTCATTGCAACTCCTCGCACAACAGGCCTCCTACCAAGCCACCTATTTCTACCAGCTTTACCCAGAGTCTCATTCTGATGTTCAGAATTTGATACAACGCCTATAGTAGCAAAACATTCTAGAGAAATCATTCTGAGCTCTCCTGATCTGAGTTTAATTTGAGCGTAGCCGTTATCTTTACCAGCAAGCTGAGCATACGCACCGGCTGATCTGGCTAGTTGGCCACCCTTGCCCGGCTTCATCTCTATATTATGTATCTGCGACCCTACTGGTATAGATTTTAACTGCATAGCATTTCCTATCTTGATATCAGCAGCATTGCTAGAAATAATTTTATCTCCAATTTTAATTTTACTAGGTGATATTATATATGAATACTCCCCATCTGTATACTTAATTAACGCAATATAAGCTGTTCTATTGGGGTCGTACTCTATTCTCTCTACAGAACCCTCGATGTCAAGTTTTTTTCTCTTGAAATCTATAACTCTATATAGTCTTTTATGACCACCTCCTCTATGCCAAGAAGTTATTCTACCGAAATTATTTCTGCCCCCAGTCTTATTCAATCCTGAAGTAAGTGGTTTATGAGGCCGACCTTTCCACAAAGCGGATCTGTCTACGGTAATTAAACCTCTTGTAGATGGAGTAATGGGATTATGTTTATTTAATGCCATATTATTTAATTCCTCCTGTGAAGTCGATAATATTATCCTTTTCTAAGGTTACTATAGCCTTTTTTACATGAGCTCTGGTGCCCATCTTGCCACGAAACTTTTTGATCTTGCCTTGTTGATTTATAATATTTACTTTTTTAACCTTCACTCCAAAGACGTGTTGTATTGCTTTAGTGACACTTGTCTTGCTAGAATGCTTATCAACCTCGAATATATATTTATTAAAAGCGCCCAAACTAGAGCTTTTTTCTGTGACTACTGGTTCTTTGAGTATATCAAAATGTTTAAAATCGTATCTATCTTTCATATTAGTCTCGCAGTTAACATTGCAATGGCATCGGTAGAAATAATCAAGCATTCATGCTTCATTATATCATAAACATTAGCTCCAACTTGTGGAACTATATTCACATTATAAAGAGACTTACAGGCACATGCTAAATTCTGATGCACGTTCTGTGCATCAATTAAGAAATAATTTTTAAAGCCAAAATTTGCTAACTTTTCTTGCACTATTTTTGTCTTAGGAGCTTCAATGTCAAAATTGTCAATTACAAACATTGAGTTTTGGGATAGCTTCGCGCTTATTGCATGACAAAGACCTAATCTTTTGAATTTTTTTGTAAGACTATATTCATGAGACCTAAAAATAGGGCCATGAGATACAGCGCCTCCTCTCATATGAACTTGTCTAAGTGAGCCTTGACGAGCTTTACCTGTACCTTTTTGGCTATGAGGCTTTTTTGTGGTACCAGATACTTGGGATATAGTTTTAGTGGAATGCGTTCCACTTCTTCTTTTTGCTAATTGCCAATCTATTACACGCTTAATTATGTCTGGTCTTGAATATAGGCCAAATACATCAGGATCGAGTTCGATCTCTCCTACAGCATTTTTCTCTAAATTATATATACTTACCTTCATTATCTTCCTACTAATCTTATTTCTTTATAGAATCTGTAATGTAGATACGAGTACCTTTTTTACCTGGAACACTGCCTTTCACTACTAATAAATTTTCTTCTGGAGACACTCTTACAACTCTGAGGTTCTGAATTGTAACATTTTCATGACCTAAGTGTCCTGCCATTTTTTTATTCTTAAACACCTTACCTGGATCTTGTCTACCACCAGTAGATCCGTGGGATCTATGAGTAATTGAAACACCGTGACTAGCTTCTAGACCTCTGAAATTATGCCTCTTCATCACCCCTGCAAATCCTTTACCTATAGAAATACCTCTTACATCGACAAACTGCCCTTCTTTAAAGTGATCTGTTGTAAATTTGTGGCCTATGTCAATAAAATTTTCAGACGAAATTCTGAATTCTTTAACATGCTTTTTTGCTTCTATTTGAGCTATTTCAAAAATTTTTCTCATTGGCTTAGAAACTCTGCTCAATTTGGCATTTTCATACGCTAGCACTAAAGCTTCGTAACCGTTTTTCGCAAGTGTTCTATGATCTAATACTTCGCATTCCTTCATAGTAAGGAGAGTGACATGAATTCTTTCTCCTTTAGTAGTGAAAAGAGAACTAGATCCGACTTTTTCCATTATTAAACCGTTTCTCATTGAGCTACTCCTACTAACTTAATTTCTGCTTCAACCCCAGCTGGCAAATCTACTTTCATCAGAGCATCTACTGTTTGAGGGGTAGGAAAGCTAATGACAATCACTCTTTTTTGAGTTCGTATTTCAAATTGCTCTCTGGATTTTTTATCTATATGAGGAGATCTGATCACTGTAAATCTCTCTATATTCCTTGGCAATGGTACAGGGCCACTTACATCTGCTCCAGTACGCTTAATAGTGCCTACTATTTCATTGGCCGCATTATCAAGTAGCTTGTGGTCAAACGACTTTAGTCTAATTTTTATTTTTTGACTGTTCATTCTGTTTTTACTCTAAAATTTACCTAGAGAATATTTATAATTTATTCTTGAGTTCTCTAGTGGGTATTTATTTATATAATTAACTAAAGCATATTACTTCAGAATCTTACCTACAACTCCTGCTCCTACTGTTTTGCCTCCTTCTCTGATAGCAA
>CAYGNF010000037.1:0-9726 GCA_964351245.1 uncultured Rickettsiaceae bacterium
CATTATATATAGTTGACGATGCAGAATCTATTGCAGAAGAGGATTTGTTGCATATTTTTAATATTTGTAGTAGCTATCAACTTTCTTTGATTATTTTAGCAAGGCATTTAAATGATATTATTTTGCAGGATCTATCCTCTCGGATAAAGTCAATACATAAAGTGTCAATACAAGAGCCCGACGATGAATTAATGGCAGTTATGATCACCAGGGAGTTTTCTAAGCGCTCTATCTCTGTGGGTCATGAGGTAATTCAGTTCTTGCAAAATAAACTAGATAGAAATTATGAAGCAATAGTATCCCAAATAGAGGCGATCGATAAATTTTGTTTACAAAACAAGAAAAACATCAACGTAAGATCAGTTGCAGAGTTATTGCATTATATCAATCCACATTTGTAGCATCCAAAGAAAAAGTAGGCTCAAGATATATTATGATCTGTTTTATTCCACTTGTAGGGAGCAATGATCATTTCGCACAATGCGCAATAAGCTGCTATTGAATGAAGTAGGAAATAAAATGGAAAAATAAGCGCAAGAAAATATGAAGCCTTGCCTTGCCCGCCAGCGGAAGTACAGATAGATAAATAGTAGCTAATCCAGGAAAATAAGAAATGCATTATTACAATCATTGAGCTGAGGGAGTCAATATGCGTGTTGTTAATGTAATTGAAGATTAGGATAGGAAATGTTAGGAAATTAACTGATGCAAATCCCACTAACAACATTATAGATAATTGATTGCCAAGGGATTGGTTTACTTTATTTTTTAGAAGAAACCCAATATAAGTGATAAAAAATCCTTTAATCCATCTAATTCTTTGTGTAAGCCATGAGACAAGAGATATTGGAGGGTCTTCTATAGTCGAAGAGTCTAGCATGCAAACTTTGTATCCCATAATATTCAATCTTATTCCCAGCTCTGCATCTTCTGTAACATTATACGCATCCCATCCACCAATTTTTTTTAACTCCTCAGTCTTAAAATGATTGCTAGTGCCTCCAAGTGTAATGGGCAAGCTAGCGCAACACAGACCTTTGAGCATGAATCGAAACCAAATATCATATTCGATCTTAAATAGAGCGCCAAGTAGGCTTTTTGGTTCGTCTATTTCTAATCTAGCTTGCAGGCAGATATATTCTTCTGGGAGATTTCTAAAGTAACTTACAGATTTTAATAGCTGATTTGGTTCTGGCCTATCTTCTGCGTCGTATACAACAATATAATCTCCTAGGGCAAAATTTAGTGCATAATTACAAGCCTTTGGCTTTGTTTTTGGCTTAGAATTCGGAACTATCACTACATGGCAATGATTCTGAAGGGTATGCAATCCAATGGCGCGTATAGTCTGCACATCTTCTTCTTCAACTACTAATTTTACATCCAATTTGTTCTTTGGATAGTTTAAGCTATAAAGTGCATGCATTATGCTGCTGATTTTTCCAGCCTCTCTATATAATGGCACCAAAATAGTGTAATGCGGCAATGTATTCCATTCTATATTGTCATAATTGTGACTCTTGCGGTCCGTAACACCGCAAATGAATACAAACACTTTAAAACAATATTGCAATATCGATAATAAATTCATCGCGAACCATAATACACCAGAATATAGTAATGCTAATAGTAATAATATAAATGATATGGCGATATTCAGCCTCATGGTTGCCGAGCTAAATATTAACGCAGAGGAATTTCTGGATAAAAAATTTAGTAAATTTCTTGCTAGAAAATCTGCGTAGCAAGAGAAGTTTTTTTCTAGTATTTTATGGTATATTTGCTCAGAGCAGTTGATTACGATCTTTGGCTTTGGTATATGATGAGGAATTTGTCTATCTTCTAGCTTTAGAATTGCAAGCTCACCTTCGTACCTGCCAAAAGATATACCAGTTCGTACATATTGATTGAGATTCTTGTAATCATCAGTTTTAAAAAGCGTAGGATCATAGGACCTGTAATCTTGATTGTATACGATCTTTTTACATTGCAGCCCAGATTCCAAATGCAAATCCTGAGCCGTGAGGTTTGCGAGATTTGGTGTAGTAGTCATTATACCAACCTAAGCTAATATTTACTTTTTGGACAAAGGGTATTGTATAATTTTGTAGTGTTTTTGCAAGTTTTAATTGATCTTTATAGTAATGAGTATAAGCTGGATCTACCATCATATTGTGCCCCGCGGTACTCTCGCACGTAATACTGAAGCCACTATTAATATGCTCAAAGCCTATAGATAGAGTGCAAAAAATATTTATTTTTTTATCCAAGGTATATTTAACCTGTAACGCATGAATAATTTTTATTTTTTTTCTTACGGTCCTGATGGTAGCTGTATATAATCCAAGATTACAAGAAATATATTTTCCACCCGTCATTGCAAATGCTCCTATCGTACCAGAGATGATATTTTTCTCAGTTTGATATAAATTTCGTTTAAAAAATAACTCAGCACTTGAATGATCTTTTACATCGCCAAAAAAACTAGCATAGCTACCTTTTGATATATTAGAGCCGAAGGATAATTTCTCCACTATTCCTTTTTCTATAGAATAATGTGTAGAATGGACTGGATAGTAAATACGAATTTTCCCTAATTCCCTCTTAAGATGCTCTATATACGAATCTATCTCCCTTTTTCTTGATTCTATAACTGACTGAGGAAGATTAATGTCTTGTGTTTTTAAGGTAAGATTGTATCTGGCGATAATAGCATTGTATATTTCCCCACACTTTTTCTGATAAGTTTCGTAGTCACGAAGTGCAAATTTAGATAGACTTAGAGTCCTCTCTATGTTAGCGCTAAATATATACTCTCCTGGTTCAGGAACCCAAGCAGAACCAAAAGCAATATTATAAGCAGGCAATATAGAGAAAAAGAAGGCAATGCCTACCCGTAATATTTCTTTGATTAGTAAGTGCACAAGTAAATCACTGCTCAATCTTTAAATAAAACCTTCGCACTAGAATAGTCAGGTACCATTGTATCAAAATTAATATTCGAGAAATGCGCTCTAAAAAGAGACGGGCAAACATGATTGGTATTGCAACATAGATACCCAATATTTTACAATTACTAAGTTAAGAAATGATATATAAGAGGCTTATTATATATCGAAATATTATAGAGTTACTGTAAAAAGTTAATCAATCTAGAGCTATAATTTCTAAAAAATCCTGCTTTAGTTTTATAGAGCAAAATAATTTTAAACAACAAAGCTCACAAGTTACTTGTTGCAAGCATCCTTGAGTAATTTGCCAGCTTTGAATAAAGGAAGTTTAGATGCTGGAATCTCGATAACAGATCCTGTTTTTGGATTTCTACCTTGTCTTGCGCTTCTGTGTTGGACCTTAAAAGAACCAAATCCTACGATATTTATTTCATCGTCTTGTGATAAAGCCTCTGTTATTGAAGAAATAATGAAGTTTAAGGCTTTTTCAGCTTCAGACTTTGATATATCATTTTTTGATGCAATATGCGAAATAAATTCTGATTTGTTCATGTGTATTCTCTATTTAATTTATTGGTTATGTTGATCATGCGAAGGACACTAATCCATCATGTATATCTGATATATACGAGTCCCGCAAGTTGTAAATAACAAATATTGGTATTTTTTAATTATATCAATATTCATCTCTCACTAGGCGTACTAAGATAAAGCATAGTACCAGTATTTTCTTCTTAAAGTGTTTGCCTATTGAATTACTCTATCTTGATAGATAGTTCAAATTCAAATTAAACAACTACCCAAGATATACTAAATACCGATATTTTGTCAATATACTCTTCTAGAAATCTAGTAATTCGTAGTAATCTGGGGGTTTAATGCCTCCAACCTTCTCATGTAAAATTCCCCTAAGAGATGGTCTAGATTTTATTGGAGCATACCATTCTTTGAGCCAATAATGTTTATCCCAGTTAATTTCACCAAAATAATCTAGTGTTGAAATATGAGATGCAAGAAAAATATCTGCTATCGATAGATTTTGAGAGGCTACATTGCCATTTTTTTGTACAAGCTCATAGAAGTAATTCATATGATGAAGGAAATTAATCCTCGCCGCTCTCAAAAATTCAGTTCTCAGCATTTCTTTTTTGGAAAGAAGTTTAATTAATTTTTCATTTAAGATATAAGATGTTACTTCTTTATTAAACCTGACATTAATCCAATAGATTATTCTCCTAATTTCGGCTAGGACGACTGGCTCAAAATTATATAAATGAAATCCTGGAGTTAAAGTGCTCACATATTCCGTTACAGGATATAAGCTTACTATCTTCTTATTATCTTCAGTTTTTATCATCGGCAACTCTGCAACCGGATCCATTAGCATTAGCGCTTTTTGCTCTTTCCAATATTCTATCTTTATAAGCTTATGATCTATGTTTTGTTCATTTAGTAATATTCTTATGAATCTTGAGACCGGACATAAAGTATAATGATACAAAGTAAGCATATTAATCTCTTAATATCATATTGATCGATGTTTTATCTCTAGTGTTTTTATCTACTTGCTTTACTATCACTGCACAATATAGCGATGGTAATGACGAATCCGCATTCGGCAAAGAACCTGGCACTACTACAGAATATGGAGGAATTCTGCCGTAAATTATTTCCCCAGTATCCCTATGGACGATTTTTGTGCTAGCGCCTATATATACTCCCATAGATACTACAGCACCCTCTTCAACAATGACTCCTTCTGCAATCTCACTCCTTGCGCCTATAAAGCAATTATCTTCTATGATAACAGGAGAAGCTTGTATAGGCTCTAATACTCCCCCTATACCAACCCCACCAGAAATATGACAATTTTTCCCTATTTGAGCAGCAGATCCTATAGTAGACCATGTATCAATCATGGTAAAATCATCTATATAGGCTCCGATATTAATAAAAGATGGCATGATAATTGTGTTTTTCCCGATATAAGCTCCTTTCCTTACATACCCACCTGGTACAATTCTCATACTTTCTTTTGCGAATATATGTTCGTCCCAAGAGTCTCCAAATTTTGGCCTTATTTTATCAAATGCCTGAGTAAACCCTAGATTATAATTTTCTGCATCAAACATATAAAAGGAAAGTAATATAGCTTTTTTGGCCCATTCATTAACGACCCAGCTATTATCTACTCTGGAGCAGACTCTTGCCTTACCTTTATCTAGATCCTCAATCACAACAGTGACAATCTTTTTTGCGGTTTTGTATTTTTCTGATATGGGGTTTCTTATGATCACATCTTTGTGTTCCCATATCTCATTTATTTGACTTATATATTTTTTCATCAGAGCTATATGTTATAATTTCTTGCCTTATAACTTAAAAGAACATATTTTTTAGTCAATATTTATCAATAGGATTATGTATGATTATTTCTTGTCCAAGTTGCAGCGCTGGGTTTTATGTATCTCCAGCTCAAATTGGTACTACAGGCAGAAGAGTGAAATGCTCAAAATGCAAAAATATTTGGCACGCATGTATCCCTCGGGATGCATTAGTAAAAGAGGATGTAATTGTCCAAAAATCTATACTCAATAACATAATCACGGGATATAATTTACCTACTGTAATTCCGATTGAGATACATTATATTTTATATATCGTGCCGGTAATATTTTCTACCTTAATTATGGTAACAATATGGCTCTTATATCCAGGACTTACAGATAAAGTTGGTATATGCGGCACAATGTGTGCTGGCAAAAATATGAAAATAGAAAATGTAATATATGATTTTGATAAAAGCACTAATAATCTTAATATCAGATATAATATCACGAATATTGGAGATGAGAAATCTCCCATACCTCTGGTAGAGATTTTTTTATCCGATAAGCATAAAGTCAAGTTGACATCACTTACTGCCGATCCTAATAAGCTTGGGAGTATGGTTCTTAGTCCGGGGAAGTCAATATCGGCAAAGACGGCATTTGCTCAAATTTCTCCTGAGGCACAATATTTACAGATTAGACTCGGAAGTTATATGAAATTTTTGTTCAGATAAGATGATGAAAACACCCCATTACCCTCAAAAGCAGTTATCGTATCCCGGACCTTTTCTGAGATTAATATCAATGTCATTAGATGTAATCTTGCTCGTATTTATTGCGTCCCTTGTTATGCCGATAATAACTCTAAGTTTATTTTCCTGGATCTTTGCAGATGGTGTGGAGGCTGTAGGAATGCCAGTTAAATCTCTGGAAGACATAAGGCTTCTAATGACATCACAAGATTTTATTGCAAAAATTACCATACAGCACTTTGTAAGATTATTTTTTTATTGTTTAGCGATACAGTTTTTTTTGGTATCATTCTATTTTGTATATTGCTGGCATAAATTTGGTACTACTCCAGGTAAAGTAATTTTTAGAATGAAGGTTGTAGATATAGAAACTCATAATAATCTTTCATTAACTAGATCTATTACTAGATATTGTGGTTATCTCCTAAGTATCCCGAGTTTACTCTCTATCGTGATATCTAAAAATAGAAGAGGATTGCACGATTATTTAGCAAAATCCATAGTCATAAAGATTTAAGATGAATATTTTTTTAAATAAATGGTTATCTGATATTTATTTCATATCTTCTGGCCTAATTATCAACATACAACTTACTATTCTTGCTGTATTTTTCGGTATTCTTATAGCCATTACTCTAGCTATTGCCAAAGTGAGTCGATATAATACCTTAAGATTATTTGCGGCTTTTTATACATCAATTTTTAGAGGTACTCCTCTCATCATACAACTCAGTTTGATATATTATGTTTTGCCTAGTGTCTTAGGTCTAAGAATCAATACTTTTACCGCATCAATAATTTCTTTATCCTTAAATTCTGGGGCTTATGTTTCTGAGATCTTCAGAAGCGGTATTAATTCTATTAGCAAAGGGCAAATGGAAGTATGCACAACTCTTGGAATTTCAAGATATTATGCATATAGAGATATTATTTTACCACAAGCATTAAGGCAGATATTCCCATCTCTTGTAAATGAAGTCATAAATATGCTTAAAGAAACTTCAGTAATATCAATAATAGGGGAAGTAGAAATTTTAAGAAGAGCGCAGTTAGTGGCCGGGCAAAGATATGATTATTTTGTGCCTCTGATTACTTGTGCTTTATCCTATTATATAGTGGTGCTTGTGCTAGTGTGGATGGCAAGTTATTTAGAAAAGAGACTATCTTTGAATTCACAATAAATATAGTGCATTATACCGAATTATATGATGCAGAGTTAGATGTTTAGTCCCAAATAATAATAGTGTATTATATGAAGATACTCATGCTTTTGAGAATATCATCAATAAAAAATTAAATTATTAAAAAAATTATCTCAAGAAATTATTTAATATATAATATTATTAACAATGAGATAGAAAAATTTCTTCAAAATCCATTTTTAATTTGAAATTACATGCCTTTGCATTATAAGCTTGATATACCGAATATTGCGGCAAAGAAAGTAAACTAATAATGTACAATGAAACTAGTGGTAGTCGAATCGCCATCTAAAGCGAAGACAATAAATAAATATTTAGGAAAAGATTTTAAGGTAGAAGCTTCGTATGGCCATATTTGCGACCTTCCTTCTAAAAATGGATCTGTTTTGCCAGATCAAAATTTTGAAATGAGATATACTGTTTCTCCAAAGAGCGAAAACCACGTCAAAAAACTATGTGAACTCGCTGCAAAATCAGGGGAAATAATACTCGCAACTGATCCAGATAGAGAAGGAGAGGCGATCTCATGGCATGTGATAAATGTTTTGCAAGAAAATGGCGCAATCACTGCAGATACAAAAATTTCAAGGGTGGCATTTAATGAGATTACTAAAAAATCCGTTTTAGAATCTATAAAAAATCCACGAGAAATAGATCAGCATCTTGTTGATGCTCAGCAAGCAAGAAGAGCCCTTGATTATCTGGTGGGATTTAACTTATCCCCAGTGTTATGGAGAAAGCTACCTGGTGCAAAATCAGCAGGTAGAGTGCAATCTGTAGCATTAAGATTTATTTGCGAAAGAGAAGCCGAAATTGAACGATTTAAGTCTACAGAATATTGGGATATTTTTGCTAATATCACAGAAAAGCGCAAGAATTTCTCAGCAAAACTTCACGAATACGAGCGTCAGAAGTTAGAGAAATTCTCTATACCAAATGAAGATCACGCAAATCAAATATTAGAACGTTTGGAGCAAATTAAGGTTTGGCAAGTAGCAAAAATTGAACAAAAACGGCAAAAAAGAAACCCATCTCCTCCCTTTACTACATCTACCTTACAACAAGAGGCTTCTCGTAAGCTTGGCTTAAGTGCAAGGAAAACTATGCAAATTGCTCAAAAATTATACGAGGGTATTGACATAGGATCAGAAACGGTTGGATTAATCACTTATATGAGAACAGACGGAGTGTACATTGCAGATGAAGCAATCAAATCCATAAGAAAATATATATCAGGTGAGTTTGGGAATGATTATCTACCAGCTCAGCCTAAAATTTATAAAACCAAATCGAAAAATGCGCAAGAGGCTCACGAAGCAATAAGACCTACAAATATTGATTTACTACCCAAGGATCTTAGCAAATATCTGAGACCTGAAGAACTAAAGCTATATGAATTAATATGGAAAAGAACTCTAGCTTCGCAAATGAATAATGCAGAGCTAGAAACCATGATTGTTGATATCAAATCTGACAATGGCGCTCATACACTCAAAGCAACTGGTACAGTGATAGTTTTTGATGGTTTTTATAAATTGTACAAAGAAGGGGTTGATGATGAGTCCGATCAAGAGGATAATAAAATTTTACCTCATATGGTTGTGAATCAAGAGGTGAGTATCAAAGATATTATTACAAAGCAGCATTTTACCGAGCCTCCACCTAGATACAATGAAGCAAGTCTTGTGAAAAAATTAGAAGAGCTTGGTATTGGTAGGCCCTCTACTTACGCGTCAATAATCTCCGTAATACAGGACAGAGAATATGTTAAATTAGAAAAAAAGAGATTTATACCAGAAGAAAGAGGGAGGTTAGTTACAGCGTTTTTGACAAAGTTTTTTTCTAGATATGTAGAATATGATTTTACTGCAAATTTAGAAGAAGAGCTAGATAGAATAGCAATGGGGCAAGTAGTATGGAAAGATGTTCTGCATGATTTTTGGGGAGGATTTCAAGAAAATGTTGAATCAACTACCGCATTAAAAATGACCGATGTTATTAATAGTCTTGATGAAATATTAGAAGATCATTTATTTCCAAAAGATAATAATAAAGATCCCAGGATATGTCCTGCTTGTACTGATGGTAGGCTGAGCTTAAAGATCAGTAAATTTGGCGCTTTTATTTCATGCTCCAATTATCCTGAGTGTAACCATAAAACTAGCATACAATCATCTAGCTCAAAAGATGATGAAATCGGCGCCGTAGAAAATTCATCTCAGAAAGATCGGGAGCTCGGCGTTTATCTTGGTAAAACTATCATGTTAAAAAAAGGCCCATATGGATTTTATGTAGAACTAGTAGAAGAAGATAAGACTATTAAGCCCAAAAGAGCCCCCTTGCCTCCATCCATTAAGCCTCAAGACTTGAATTTAGATACGGCAGTGAATCTTATAGCTCTTCCTAAAATTCTCGGTAAAAATGATGAAGATTCCGATGTATCGATTGGGATAGGCAAATTTGGTCCTTATATCAAGTGTGGCAATAAGTT
>CAYGNF010000038.1:0-9703 GCA_964351245.1 uncultured Rickettsiaceae bacterium
TTCATACTTAGAATTACACAAAAGATGGTTTTCATATTTAGTGTATTATGAGCTATGTGTTGCTGTAACCACGCTCTGTCCTTATCTATCTCCAGATGTTGTTATAAGCTATTTGTCGGGTTTAGTGTGTAGAGAGAGCGGTATTACATTTATTCCCGATGATCATTATTTGCAATTATTATCATATTGCCCTATATATTAGTGGTTCATTAAAGAGTAATATATGGAAGATTTTATTAGCATTGGTATAAATGTTGTCACAAAAGAAATGCGTGCTATTGAATTACTGCAAAATAATATGCCTAAAGATTTTGCAAAAGCCGCACATGCAATCTCTACAATAAAAGGTAGGCTTGTTGTATCTGGAATGGGCAAAAGTGGATATGTGGGGAACAAAATATCTGCGAGCTTTGCCTCTACAGGCACCAGGTCTTTTTATATACATCCTTCTGAAGCAAGTCACGGTGATCTTGGAATGATAGATCCTAGTGACATAGTATTAATACTTTCTAACTCCGGAGAAACAAAAGAAATAATCGATATAGTAGGATATTGCAAGGAGTATAATATTCCGATAATAGGTATGACTATGTATGCAAATTCATTATTAGCACAAAGTAGTGAGTATTTACTAAATATACCCAAAATGCAAGAGGCGTCTAATGTGAATGCCCCAACTACATCTACTACTATGATGATGGTACTTGGTGACGCTCTAATGATTGCAGTGCATGAGTCTAAGGGCTTTACGGAAGATGAGTACGCCACTTTTCATCCCGGGGGTAATTTAGGTATGGCTCTAACAAAAGTAGGCTTCCTTATGCACAAAGGCTCAAAAATTCCAAAAGTCCGAAGCGATAGCACAATGGATGTAGCAATTTTAGAGATGACAAGCAAAGGATTTGGCTGCGCTGCTGTAGTTAATGAAAATGAGAAATTAATAGGAATTATCACTGATGGAGATTTACGCAGAAATATGTGTCATGATATTATACAAAAAACATCTATAGAGATCATGACTACAAACCCAGTATCAATATCTATCAATACTAAAGCTGCAGATGCTCTTAAAATCCTGAATAGTAAAAAAATTACTACGCTTTTTATAGAAGAGAATGGTATCTTGTGCGGTATCATACATATTCATGATCTTTTGCGAATTGGTATTCAGAGCTGATAGGAGGTGAATTTGCTTTCTTGTTAAGATTTTTTTTGATCAAATCAGTAAAAACTTTGTGGATCAACTTCTAATCTAATCCATAACGAGCGGGATTGATTAAAATGTGAAGTAATATTTTTTGCGTAATGTTGTAGATTATAAGATTTGTCTGATATTAATAATATTCTAAATCTGTACTTACCTCTCAATTTACTCATCGTAGCAGGAGCTGGACCCAAAATCTTGACTCTATCTATTTTTGGGGCAAAATTCCTTAATTGTTTTGCCAAATTTAGGGCTTCTATTTCACTATCTCCTGAAACCATAATGGATATTATTCTTGAAACTGGAGGTAGAAATTCTAATCTTCTTTTCTTTGACTCTGCTTCATAAAATACTTCGTCGTCTCCTGATTTAATATAAGAAAAAATTTCATGAGATGGATAATATGTTTGAACAAAGCTTTGGCCTTTATCTAAACTCCTCCCTGCTCTACCGCTTACTTGATTTAGTAATTGAAACAAACGCTCATTGGCTTTCAGATCGATATTTGCTATACCAGTATCTGCATCTATTATACCCACTACTGTTACAAAAGGAAAATGATAGCCTTTTGTGAGTATTTGAGTACCTATTATTATATCAATCTCTCTTTTGATTATTTGCTCGACTATAGATTCACTATTATTTATTTCACTATCCTCCCTAACAAACTTCCCAATTCTTGCGCCAGAAAATATCTCTCTGGCCTCATCATACACTCTCTCCACACCAGGGCCACATGGCACAAGTGTTTCATTCGAACATTCGGGGCACTCTTTTGGGTATAGTATTTTATATCCGCAATGATGGCACATAAGAGATGAGTGCTCTTTATGATAAACAAGCCATGATGAGCAATTAATGCATGTAAACCGAAATCCGCAACTAGAACATAGAATAAGAGGTGCATACCCTTTACGATTAATAAATAAAATCACCTGCATTCCACATTCTAAAGCATGCGCTATTGCTTCTCTGAGTGGCCGAGAGATCCAATTACCCCTCTCTTCTTTCTTCATATCTATAATTTGTACTTCGGGAAGCTCAGAAGCTCCATATCTTTCTCTGAGATGAAAGCGATGATATTTACCCTCTTGTACATTTGCGTATGTTTCTATAGAGGGTGTGGCAGAAACTAAAACAACCTTTGCGTTGCAAATATTACCACGCAATATTGCTGCGTCTCTTGCATTATATAAGCCCCCCTCCTCTTGTTTATAAGATCCATCATGCTCCTCATCTATTACAATTAACTTTAAATTTTGAAATGGTAAAAAAATGCTGCTTCTAGTACCTATCACAATTCTACATGAACCATTAATAACTCCATAAAAAATATCTCGTTTTTTTGCTGGGGTTACACTAGAGTGCCAAAGTGATGGCGATATTCCAAATACACCTTCGAACCTTTCTACTATTTGACCAACAAGCCCTATTTCAGGTAACATCAGAAGCGCTTGCTCTCCCCTTTTTAATGTTTCTGCGATGGCGTAAAAATATATCTCAGTTTTACCAGATCCCGTAACCCCATGTATTAAGCACACCTTACTAGACTCTTGTATCTCCTCAAGAACCTTAGTTTGAGCAACGCTGAGGCATGGTAATTTATATTCAAAATCATGATATATGTTTCTGGCGGCAGATTTTGCCGTGATCTTAATTGGTATTACCATCTTGAATATGGAAGATTCGTCTATCATGTAATATTTTGCAAATTTTTGGATAAATTTGATAAGACATTTATTGATTTGAATCTCAGGAAATTTATATAAAATTTGCTTTATATTGTAACTATAATCCATAGTTTCCTGCTCGCCCAATACTACGCCTATTATATTTTGGTTCTGAAGAGGTACTATTACAATATCACCTTCTTGTAAATCTAGAGCCGATTCATATATCAAAGATGGTAGGGCTGGCCTTGTAGTCTGGACTAAAAAATGCTTCATAGTTTTATTGATAATATTTCTTGAAATGTTATAACATATTCTACTTAGCATCATAATCAGGAAAAATGAAAAAATTTTATATCACAACGCCAATTTATTATGTAAATGATTCTCCTCATATAGGTCACGCATATACGACTTTACTATCGGATGTCATGGCCAGATTTATGAGACTAAACGAATATGATGTAAAATTTCTTACTGGCACTGATGAACATGGTCAAAAGATTGCTAAAACCGCAAAAGAAAAGAATATAGAAATTCAAGAATTTGTCGACAAAACCTTCCTACCTTTTAAAGATTTATGTCATATTATGAACATTAGTAATGATGATTTTATTAGAACCACTGAAAAGAGGCATAAAAAAACAGCTACTGCACTTTGGGAGAAACTTGTGCAAAATGGGCATATATATAAAGGGAAATATACAGGATGGTATTCTGTAAGAGATGAAGCATACTACTCAGAAGATGAGCTGACAGATGACAAACTAGCCCCTACTGGCGCTCCTGTTGAATGGATGGAGGAGGAAAGTTATTTTTTCAACCTTGCGGCATGGCAAGAAAAATTACTTGAATATTACGAACAAAATCCAGATTTTATAAAACCTACAGCAAAAAGAAATGAAGTTATTAGCTTTGTAAAAATGGGGTTACAGGATCTCTCTATCTCAAGAACTACGCTACAATGGGGAATAAAAGTCCCAGGAGATGAGGATCATGTAATGTATGTATGGTTGGATGCGCTCGCAAATTATCTCTCTGCTATCGGTTATCCAGAAGATATAGAGCAGATGCAGAAATATTGGCCTTGTGATTTGCATATCATAGGAAAGGATATTCTAAGATTTCATGCTGTTTATTGGCCGGCATTTTTAATGGCCGCAGATATTGAGATACCAAAGAATATATTTGCTCATGGGTGGTGGACTAATGAAGGAAAAAAAATATCTAAATCTCTTGGCAACACAATAGATCCATTAAAAATTATTAAACAATATGGTCTTGATTATTTTAGGTATTATCTTGCAAGAGAAGTTGTGATAGGCAATGACGGTAATTTTTCTGACACAACATTTATACATCGCATCAATTCTGAGCTTGCGAATAAAATAGGTAATTTATGCCAAAGAACGGGGGCCTTTATAAACAAAAATCTTGATTCAAAATTACCCGATGATATCGACGAGAGCAAATTATATATATATGAGCCTCTTACTACAAATGCGTATAATTATGTAGAAAAAATTCAATCTTATATGCATAATATGCAAATAAATCATGCGTTGGATTTAATTATTAAGCTTGCAGAAGAGGCAAATATTTTTATAGATAAAGAAGCGCCTTGGAATTTAAAAAAAACAAATCCGAAGAGAATGAATGAAGTATTGATGATTTTATCAGAGGCAATAAGAATCATTGGAGTATTGCTCTTACCTTTTATTCCCTCGAGCGCCAACAAAATATTAGATTTATTCAAAATAGATGGGGGTGAAAGAAATTTTCTACATCTTACTCCAGAGTATGGCATTAAATCAGGATCTAGCATTGAAATCGCAGAGCCCATTTTTACAAAAATAGATATGTAGTGCCTTGTAATATTTTGCAACTAAGTAGGCAAGCATTGAGTGAGTAGGAAGCAGGAGGGCTATCTAGATTGTTTCCACAATTTATTTACCTTATTTAATCCGGCAATTAGTATTAAATTTTGAGCATATTATCAATAAGCTTTTTGTGAGAACTTAGGTACTATATCTGGAGAAATGCATAGTATATTTCGGTAATTAATATTTCTAGCCATTATCAAGATTTAGTGAGTAATATATTTTACTTTACTTTACTTTAATTGATATTTACAGTATAGTAATATCATTTAAAAAACACTACACGTATTATGACAAAAAATAAATCACCTGAAAGAAAATTGGTTTCTTTTCTTGATCAAGAAAGCCAAATGATGAAAATCCAAGAGGAAATAGATCTTGGATGGTCCGTTACTAGTTTATATTTTAGCGGCAAAAGTTTTATTGGTATTCTAGAAAAAACCAATGAAGAAACAATGCAAGATATAGTATATATACCTCCTAGAAGAAAAATCAAAATTACTCAGAGTAGTATATAATGCCAATCATCTTAGGTTAATGAACTCATGATATAGTTCATTAAAGAGTATTGGATACTAATTTGAGATCAGACTCCATCATTTCAGCAACAAGTTGATCAATGGTAATCTTAGGTTGCCATCCAAGTTTGTTTAGTGCTTTTGTGTAATCTCCGTGAAGATAACTCACTTCAGTAGGTCTGAAATATAAAGGATCTATCTCAACTAACAATTCACCCGTCTGCTCGTCGAAACCTTTTTCCTCGATCCCATCTCCCTTAAAAATAATTTTTTTGCCTATATAAGCAAATGCTTTGTCAATAAAGGATTTAACGCTAGTAACAACACCGGTAGCAAGAACATAATCATCGGGTTGTTCTTGCTGCACAATTAACCACATTCCTTCAATATATTCTTTAGCATGCCCCCAGTCTCTTACAGCGTCTAAATTTCCTAACTTGATTGTTTTTTGCAATTTATAGTGCATTCTGGCGACAGCTCTGGTGATCTTTCTTGTAACGAAAGTTTCGCCTCTAATCGGACTTTCATGGTTGAATAATATACCATTAGAAGCGTGTATTCCGTATGCTTCTCTATAATTTATTGATATCCAATAGCCATACAGTTTTGCTACCGCATATGGCGATCGCGGATAAAATGGTGTAGTTTCTTTTTGCGGTATTTCTTGAACTCTTCCGTAAAGTTCAGACGTAGATGCTTGGTAAAATTTTGTTTTTTTTGTAAGTCCAAGAGTTCTTATGGCCTCAAGCATCCTCAAAACTCCAATAGCGTCTGCATTTGCGGTATATTCTGGAGTTTCGAAGCTCACTTGAACATGAGATTGAGCCGCTAGATTATAGATCTCATCAGGTTGGGTTTGTTGAATAATATTAATTAAACTCGTAGTATCTGTCATATCTCCATAATGCATAAAAAAATTGTGACCATGATATTCTGAAGAGTCGTAAATATCATCTATCCTTCCAGTATTAAAAGAAGAGCTTCTTCTCTTTAATCCGTGCACAATATAATTTTTGTTCAATAAGAATCTAGCTAGATAGGCGCCATCTTGACCGGTAATACCTGTAATAAAGGCCACTTTTTTTGTCATTTAATTTCTTCATTAATTATGTTAACAATATAGAGAATTTGATTTTCTTGGATATCAGGGTAACTTGGTACATTAATACCTAAGTTCGCGAAGGTATTTGCTCCTACGAGACTTTTAAATTTAACATCTTGATACATCGGCATTGTATTTACTAAAGGAAAAATAGGCCTGGTTTCAACTCCTTTTGTTTCAAGAATCTGCCTTACATGATTTTTAATTTTTTCAGACTGAAATAAAATAGTGACCATCCAGTATGAACTTTCTGCATTAGGAATTGGCCTTAACACTGTAATTTTTTCTTTATTCAAAAAGCGATAATATGTATCAGCAATACATCTTTTTCTATGAATAATATAATGCGCAGATTCAATCTGTGCAAGTCCTATGGCAGCTGCTATATTTGTCATTCTGTAATTATACCCTATCTCATCATGCCAATATTCTCTTTTGTCTGCTGAAAAATAATTCAAAGATGCTAAGCCTTGTGATTTGAGATGGTTTACTTTGTGAATTAGATGCTGATGATTACTAAATACCATACCACCCTCACCAGTGGTGATAGTTTTATTACCAAAGAAACTAAATGTCGCAATATCTCCAAAAGTCCCGGAGTGCTTACTATTATAATAGCTACCAAAAGATTCTGCGCAATCTTCAATCACTTTTAAATTATACTTCGTTGCAATATCCATTAATCTATCCATCTCAGTCATCATACCGTAGAGATGTGGTACTATTATTGCCTTTGTTTTAGAATTGATATTGTGCTTAATGTCATCAATATTGATTTGCAAAGTCTTGGGGTCTGAATCAAGGAATACTGGTCTTGCATTACAAAACATAATAACATTTACTGAAGCTACGTAAGTGAAGCTTGGCACCAAGACTTCATCTTCAGGCTTTATATCAACAGCCATGAGAGCCAAATGAAGTGCTACAGTACCATTCGCACAAGAAGCCGAATACCCGCCTCCTATAAATTCAGAAAATGTCTGCTCAAATTTTGAAACAAACCTCCCCTTACTAGAAATCCATCCAGTATCCAAACACTCTAAAACATACTCCTTCTCCTTCCCTGTGAAATAAGGTTTATAGATAGGTATGTCAATATTACTCATAAATATCCTTGATTTTGCTTTCTTGTCCTGATAAATCTGGCAGGGTTGCCTACATATATCGCAAGAGGATTAAGGTTTTGTATTACTACAGAGCCAGCACCTACCACAACATCAGAGCCTACATTCACTTTGTGAATTATGGATGTATTGAGTCCAATAAAAGATCTCTTACCAACGATAACCTGGCCACCAGTGATAACGCCAGGTGCTAAAGATGAAAAATCCTCCATGCTTGAATCATGGTCTAAACTTGATGCAGTATTGAGAATACAGTGATTTCCTATCTTGGAATACGGTCCTATTATTGCGCGAGCTGCGATCAGCGCCCCAACCCCTAACTGAGCCTTTTTATCTATTATACTTTCTGGATGTATTGCATTGATAAAATTAAAATGTCTACATGTCTGTAAAATATGGTTAGACACTTTCTCTCGCACGTAATTATCTCCAATAGCGATAATTCCAGAGTGGACATTGTTGTTATGCATTATTTTCCCTATATCATCATCAGATCCTATAATATCATACCCACAGAACTTATTTCCTACATTTTGCCGTCTATCGATTATACCAAAAATCCTCAAGCGACATAATTCCAGTATACTAATAGCGACCTTAGAATGCCCACTGGCTCCAAATACTAAAACCTTATGGTCTTCCATATACTATATCTTCAAAAAGGCTATGATAAGTCATTGCTACATCACTCCAGTCATATTTATTAATATACTCTAAAAGCTTTTGTTGCTCTTGTATAACAGATTCACGATTTTGCATTACGAATTCAATTTTATGGGCCAAAGCTTGATGATCATCTAGTGGAAAAAATTGCAAACTACTCCATGAACCCTCGGGAACGTTGGCAAATCGGAGTCTTTCTTTTACTACCTCTATGTCAGACATTACAACTGGAAGGTTGCAGTAAGATGCCTCCATAGCTTGCCAAGGGAATCCTCCCTCTGCTCTTGTGGAAACAACGGACATTGAGGCAGTTTTATATAGGCTATACAACGCATCTTCATTTAATATTCCTGTGCATATAACATCGTTTTGTAAATTTAGTTCTTCGGATAATTGTACTAGAGAAGTATGGTGCTCTAATTTTCCTGTCGTGACTAGTAAAATTCTTACACCTTTCTGCTTTAGTAAATACAATGCCCTTAATATTACTTCGATATTTTTGTAGGGTCTTATGTGAGTAGCGTAGAATATATAATGTCCCGATATACCAAATTGGGATAATAATGCGGGATTTTCTATTGGTGAAATATTAGGCTTAATCACCGGAAGATATACAGCACTTATCTTATCTAAGGGTAGAATATGGGCGAGTTTATTCTTGATATTATTGGAATGACAAAGATAGTACGAATCAGATTCTATATAATTTTTACACAAATCAATAATGTTCTTATTGAAAATCTTCACAGAGGGCTGTTCTTTTACAAACATATCTTCGAAATCTATGGTAAAAAAATCATGGCATACGATAATTTTCTTGCAAGATATGTGCTTAATAGCACATAAGTTTACGTGCGTACACAAAAATAAATCAGCTTTTGAGTAACGATTAATATACTTAGCGAGTTCTGGTGTTGATGTACTAGAGGCAAAGAATTTACTCAAAAAAAATTTATGTATAGTCCTTGAGCACATAGCGCTAAAATATACCAAACTATGTAATATTTTTTTCCAACTTTTTGAATAATTTGTATATTGTTCTAATTCAATTTTGAACTCATTAGGTATTGATTTCCATGCTGTAATTTCTCCTACAAGAAGCGAATAACATCTTTCTATATATAATACAAACATGGTAAATAAAGAATAATAGTTGCAGCTAATTCTATTGGGAAATTTGGTGATTTCTTTAGAGTAAAACTCCTTAATGCCTCTATTCGTCTTTCTATTCCCGCATAATTCAATTTTGACATCCGTATGTTCTAAAAGAGCTTTTACTATAGAATAAGTATACCTACCAATGCCATCTGTATACACAAACTTATCCTCTCCATGAAATAATATACCTAAAGTTATAGGTTTTCGACCATTCATAATTTTACGATATTCATTTTTTGTTAATTATCGAGTTTGCCCTGATATATAGGATAATAGGGGTACACAAGCCTTCGGGCAAAGCTTGTAGACAAGAATCTTTAGTAGCCCTTCTATTTCCAAAATAAATATCATAATTAGTAAGTACTGTAAATATAAAAATTGATT
>CAYGNF010000039.1:0-8838 GCA_964351245.1 uncultured Rickettsiaceae bacterium
ACCATCTCAGCTGATAGTAACGGCACAAAAGGAGCAAGTTTCACAGTAATACTTCCATGCGATGTTTGATTAAGCTATGCTGCTATGCTGTGTATTTTAAAAATCATGCGCGTAAGTTTTTATAAATTAAGCGTGATCATACACACTCTGGCCAAATACTAAGAAGCAATATTATGCGGGGTAATCTAGGCCCAGAAGATCAGATAGTTACCGGGTTTGAGTATATTAGTGTATTTAAGGCAACTATGCATATTTATGTAACAATATTCCTTATCCACAAAATCTGTGGATAAGTATGTTGATAATCTAGTGATTAAGGTCCTTTAGGCCAGGTAGATATAACCTTTTTTGTGGTTTGACTAAAATTTAATCACGTGCTTCAAAGCCTTATAGATTCATCATTTCTACTTTCTAATACTAACCAAAGAATAATTAATATATAATTAGGCATACAAATCCAGGTTTGCTGGGAGTATGTGCATAATTTAAGAATTAAATATATAATACATATAGAAAAAGCTGGCTAATTTGTTATTTTTGTGATACGGGTGTACTATTCAAGAGGATGCATAATGTTGAATTATAATAATTTTTTTATAGAGCACACCAAGACCATTAAGGATGAAGGAAGATATAGAAATTTTTTGAATATTCAGAGAATAGTAGGAGAATTTCCTTACGCTCTGTGTCATGATCGAGGTCAAAAAATAGCAATGTGGTGTATAAATGATTATCTTGGAATGTCCCATAATCAAGCAGTAATGAACGCAGGCGTCGATGCAATGAAAAGTATGGGCTCTAGCTCTGGAGGGACTCGTAATATAGGAGGCAATCATTCCAAAATTGTTGAGCTTGAAAACTTGATCACTACATTTCATAATAAAGAAAGCGCGCTCGTATTTAGCTCAGGCTATATAGCAAATGATGCAGTACTGAGCACAATCAAAAAAATTATTCCTGATATAATATTTTTTTCAGATGCAGATAATCACGCATCCATAATACACGGAATAAGAAACTCTAGGGCTGATAAATTAATTTATAATCACTTAGATATGAATGACCTGGAGAATGCACTAAAGAGCGTAGATATTAATAGACCTAAAATGATAGTGTTCGAATCAGTATATTCAATGGATGGACTTGAGTCTCCTATTCAGAAAATATGCTCTCTTGCAAAAAAATATAATGCACTTACTTATATAGATGAAGTGCACACTGTAGGATTATATGGAGATAATGGCTCAGGTATAGCGCGCCATAGGGGATGCGCAGATGAGATCGATATAATACAAGGTACTCTTGGTAAGGCTATTGGTGTAGTAGGTGGATATATCGCAGCAAAATTTGATATATGTGATGCAATACGCCTTTCTGCTCCTGGGTTTATTTTTACTACAGCGATCCCACCATCAATAGCAGCCTCTGCAATATGCAGTATAAATCACATAATGACTAATTCAAGAGACAGAGATATTCTGCAAGAAAAAGTCTCAATATTGAAGTCAAAGCTTGATGGAGCCGGTATACATTACCTCAAAAACGATAGTCACATTATTCCTATTATAATAGGTGACCCCATTCTTACAAAAGAAGCTTCTGATATGCTTTTAGAAAATCACAGCATCTTTGTCCAACATATAAATTTCCCTACTGTTAAAAAAGGCACTGAGAGGCTCAGAATCTCTGTAACACCTTGCCATACTATTGCAATGATAGATAGCCTTGTTGGGGCGCTAGTGGAGGTATTTGGTAAGCTTTCTATTCAGTCTCGTCGTTCTGAGGTTGCTTGATGGGGATTAGCTTTCCAGATATAGATCGATATATTTTTAGATTATATGGTAATATAGGGGTTACGTGGTACTCTCTTTCTTATGTAGTAGGAATTATTTTTGGATGGCGATATAGTCTTTACCTCATAAAAAAAACAAAATCGAAGATAAAGCCTAGTGCATTTGATGATTATATTACATATTTGATCATTGCGATTATTGTGGGGGGGAGAATGGGCTATGTATTACTATATTCTCCTGCAAAATATCTCGCCAGTCCTATTGAGATTTTAAAGACATATGATGGCGGAATGTCTTTTCATGGAGCTTTAGTAGGCGTCATTATTAGTGTATTATATTTTGCTTATAAGCACAAAATCAATCCACTAGAGCTATCAGATATTCTTGTGCAGTCTGCTCCCATTGGGTTTATGCTTGGTAGAATAGCAAATTTTATTAACGGAGAGCTTTACGGGCATGTAACCTTCTTGCCATGGGGCGTTGTATTTCCTCATGGAGGAGAATTTCCAAGGCATCCTAGTCAGATTTATGAAGCATTTTCTGAAGGGCTTATCTTATTTTGTATATTATTTTATTATTCTTTTGTACGAAAATTATACAAAAAAAGAGGTGCTTTAAGTGGTATTTTTCTTGTGGGATACAGTATAGCAAGATCTATATGCGAAATATTCAGAATACCTGATTTTACTTATCTTAATCTCACATCTGGGCAATTCTACAGCGCCCCTATGTTTATCCTTGGAATATATCTAATTTATGCCAATAAAAGCAATCATACAAAGCGTTATTAAAACTCAAGGTTTTATATCGGTAGATGAATTTATGAGTCTTGCAACGACTTCTAGTAACTTATCATATTATAATACAAAAAATCCTATAGACATACAATCTGGAGATTTTATCACCTCCCCGGAAATATCTCAGATGTTTGGGGAGATGCTTGGTATATGGATAGTAAATCAATGGCAGTATATGAATTGCCCTCATATAGTTAATTTGGTTGAGTTTGGTCCTGGCACTGGTATTTTAATGAGGGATATATTAAGAGTTTTAGCAAAAACTGATATGATGCAGTCTCTTCAGGTCTACATGGTTGAAAAAAGTCCATTTTTAACTAATATTCAAAAACAACAGCTCCAAAGTTACGATTTTATAACATGGATCACAGATTATACAGAAGTTCCGCAATCTCAATCCATATATATATCTAATGAATTTTTTGATGTTTTGCCTATCAAGCAATATATAAAAAATCAAAATTCGTGGCAGGAAGTGGTCATTAAAGAATCTAATGGAGTAATGGGATTTAGTAAAACCAAGATTCATCCTGAATTAAGCGATTATTTAGCAGAGAGATTCTATGATGCAGGCGAGGGGGCTATTATTGAAATTTCTTATCAGCTAGAGGATTTTATCAAGTTTATTGGAGAGAATATTAAAAATTATAATAGCGTAATGCTTGCTACTGATTACGGCTATGATATTCCTTATAATAAGAGGGACGCAAGTATGTATAGATCAACATTGCAAGCAGTAAGAGATCATAAATATTCTAATCTACTTGAGGATATAGGCAGAGCCGACGTAACATCTCATGTTGATTTTGCTGCCATAAGAAATATAGCCCAGAATGTAGGTATCATGGCTTCGAGCACTATATCCCAAAATGAATTTTTGCATAGACTCGGTATTAAAGAAAGACTAGAAAGCTTGATACTACAAAACTCCCCAGAAGATGCATTAATATTAAAGAAGCAATATGAGAGATTAATAGCGCCAGATCAGATGGGATTACTATTTAAGAATATTTGTTTGACCCCGCTGAATATGGATTCTTTTATATTTAATTTTACTACAAATTCTTAATTTTTTGCTCTAAATTACCAGATTTTAAATCTTCAGCGAAGTGATCATTAAGAGCATGTACTAAAATATTACCATTTGTTGCTTTGATAGATAAAGTGCCGGGAGTCAAGGTAATGGAATTAGCGTAAAGCGCAAGCTTGCCCTCCTTTGTACTAAAATTTGTAGAAATTTCTACTAGCTTTGGATCTATTTCTTCATCAGAGCTCCAGATTATTCTTGTAACCTCTATAGAGGCAGAAGCTATTTCATCAAGAAGCCAAAATATATACAATACGAATCTGTATAGATTAAATAATCTAGGCTTACTGATTTTCATGCCAATTAATGCAGAGATAATAATTGACATACAAGAGAGAATAGGAAAATATTTAGTACCATCGATACTGGCAAAGATTAACCACGAAATCCCAATTAAAAATAAAAAAACAAATTTAATGAGCGTTACTTTGAACATTCTGTGTATCTTTTGTTAAGGGAATGAGTATTAATGCAAAAATATACATTAATCCAATATATGCGAACATATTATTTATTGCAATTGTAAAACCCTCTCGCAATAGTATTTTTTGAGTCATATAAATTGCACTAGCATATTGATCAGCCTGGTTAATATTTAACATTGAAGATAAATGTTCAAGATGATTTTGCCCCAACTCGCTTGTTGCACTGAGATTCGAAGATAAAATATCACTGCAAATTATAGCATGTTTGTTGAGTTTATAATTAATAATTGCAAGACCAAATGCACCACCAAGATTGCGCATCAAATTATACAAACCACTTGCATCTTGGACCTGATGTGTAGGCAAAGTCCCAAGAGATATATCATTTATTGGTACAAAACAAAACATCAGAGCAAACCCTCTAACAAATTGCGGAAATGCTAATTCGTAGAATCTAGACTCAAATGTCATGAAGCTATTTAAGTAACAGCCAAATCCAAACATACTTATTCCAAAAACCATCATTAATCTTTTATCTACTCCGTGTTTTGCGCAAGCGCCTGCAAAGGGGGCGGAAATAAATTGAGATATACCAGTAATTACCATGATAATGCCTATTTGTATAGTATTCAGACCAGCAGCGCTTAAAAAAATCGGCAATAGAAACACTGATCCATACAAGCCTACGCCTAGCATACCCGACAAAATACACCCTACCGCAAAATTCCTATTTTTTAATGCAAAAAGATCTAATATCGGATTTTGAGTTGTAAGTTCGTGATATATGAGTAATACAAAGCTTGTAGCTACATACAAAGAAAGTACAGAGATGAGACTGTTTTCAAACCAATCTTTTCTACCGCCTTCTTCTAAAATATACTGAAAACAACCAAGAGACGTGATGAGTAAAAATGCGCCTATATAGTCAAAATTATTCATTACCTTAATATTTGGTTTATCAAAATCTGCATATATAAACACAAGAATTACTGAGCAAATACCCGGAATCAGATTCAATAAAAACATAAAATGCCACGATAATATATCGGTAATATATCCCCCCAAAGTAGGGCCCAAAGTAGGGGCTACTGTAACAACAAGACCTATGATAATTACTACTACACTTCTTTCTTTGGGTTCGAATATAATATAAATTATACCGAAGACCGTAGGTATCATAGCGCCCCCAAACATTCCCTGGAAAAATCTAGCAATGATCATAGATTCAAGGCTATTAGATAAAGCGCATATTATACTCATAATAGTAAAACCAGTAGCGGCTACACAAAAAGCAATTCTTGTAGAAAGTAATTTAGAAAAAAATCCAGTAAGAGGTATCACAATAACTTCTGCAATTATATATGAAGTTTGGACCCAAGATAACTCCTCTTGAGATGCCGATAATCCTGAAGCTATTACCGGAAGAGAGCTGGCGACTATTTGTATATCTAAAATAGACATAAACATCCCAATTATCATACCAAAAAAGCCAATGTATTTCCTGGTAGATAGGGTATTCATATATGGAGTATCATGCTCAATCATTTCACTGATCAATTCTTATATGCACGCTGCAAGACATACCTATAGCAATTTTGTCTTTTATATCTTCTGGTATAGTGATATCTATAATTACTGGAATTCTCTGTACTATTTTTGTAAAATTACCTGTGGCATTATCTGTTGGAATAAGGCTAAATTTTGAGCCAGTTGCAGGATATATATTTCTTATTACGCCCTCAAACTTCTTGCCGGCCATAGCATCCAAAGAGATATGCGCATGCATTCCTGGTTTAAATTTTTGAATTTGAGTTTCCTTAAAATTGGCTTTCACATATCGGCCTTCTTGAGGGACTACTGCTAATATATGTGCTCCAGGTCTAACATAACCACCAACTCTTGCCCCATTAGAAGTGACGACGCCATTTATAGGAGATTGAATTGAAGTATTATCTAGATTATTCTTAGCGGTCTCTATTTTGCTTGCTAGTCCATTTATTTGTTGTAACAAGGATTTCTTTTTTAACGCCAGTATAAATACATTTGTTTTTGCGCTTTTAAGCGCGATCATAATATTATCATACTCTGATTGTGCTTTTTTTTGAGCAAAAAGAGTATTATCAAAAATCTTTTTACTACTAAATTTATCTAAAGTTAATGCATTAATTCTATCGAACTCTTTTTTGGCGTTTTGTAGATTGGAAGCAGCAAGCGCGAGATCGCTTTGTAATTTCTCAATTTGAAAATTTGCCACTTCAGCTTCTGAATCTAGTATAGAGACCTCAAGCTGGGCTGAGGCGCGTTCACTTTCTGCCGCCACTAGAGCTGATTGATAATCTTCATCATCTATTTTGACTAAAATATCTCCTTTACGCACTTTATCATTTTCTTTAAAGTATATTTTCTGTACAATCCCGTTTACCTCGGGGCTAACTAATGTGATATCACCTTCTATATAAGCATTCTCTGTAGATTGAGTGTAAAACCAAAAATATAGATGATATATCGAATATACAGAAATGCAGCAAAGTAGGGATGCTATTATTATAAAATAATTAGAACGTGGAGATAAGGTACCCGGTGTTTCGGATATAGACATTTGAATGCGTCCTTTATAATAGTTGAATTTTCATTTATCAAGGGTATTTTAAAACATGTAATGTATAAAAACCGTATAATGTATTCTAAACAAAAAAACTAATATTTTAAATAATAATTTATCATTTAATACAAATAAAAATCATGACTACTTTTGAAGAAAATATTACAAATTCTAATTTCGCTGAAGTGTTGGGTGAAAAATATTTATCTTATGCTCTATCTACCATCATGTCTCGATCTCTTCCTGATGTAAGAGACGGTCTGAAACCAGTGCATAGAAGGTTGTTATATGCAATGGCTCAGTTAAGACTTAGACCCAATGAAAGTTATAAAAAATGCGCTAGAGTAGTAGGAGATGTAATTGGTAAATATCATCCTCATGGAGATAGCGCTGTATATGATACACTCGTAAGACTCGCTCAATCATTTACTTTAAGATACCCTATGATTGATGGCCAAGGAAATTTTGGATCAATAGATGGAGATAACCCGGCGGCAATGAGATATACAGAATCTAAGTTAACAGAAATTGCAATGTTGCTTATGGAAGATTTGGAGAAAAATACGGTGCTCTTCAAAGCAACATATGACGATAGTGATTCTGAGCCAAGTTTATTGCCAGCTAAGTTTCCTAATTTGCTGTGCAATGGATCTGAAGGTATAGCAGTAGGTATGGCAACAAGCATCCCCCCGCATAATCTTGAAGAAGTATGCAATGCTGCTTTGCACTTAATTAGCAATAGAGAAGCTTCTGTAAAAGAGTTGATGAATTTTATGGATGGTCCAGATTTTCCAACTGGTGGTATTGTTTATGATAATCAAGAAAATATATTATCAATTTACGAGACTGGTAAAGGAAGTATTAGAATTAGAGCAAGATGGTGTAAAGAAGAGCTAGGGCATGGTCTTTATCACATAGTAATTAATCAAATACCATATCAGGTACAAAAGTCCAAAATAATAGAAAATATCGCTACGTTACTTAGAGATAAGAAAATACCACTTATTACAAACATTAGAGATGAATCTACAGAAGATATAAGAATAATAATAGAGCCAAAAAATAGATCTATTGAGGCAGAGCATGTAATGGAAAGCCTATTCAAGCAAACGGATTTAGAAACACGATTTAGCTATAATATTAATGTGCTTTCATCTAAGGGTATTCCTATAGTAATGAATTTAAAGGAAGTGCTTGAAGAATTTATCGAATTCAGATTTAGTGTAATTACAAAACGCTGCATTTACGAGAAAGAGAAGATAGACGCAAGGCTTGAAATACTACAGGGGCTGAAGATAGCATATTTAAATTTAGATGAAGTCATTACAATAATAAGAGAGGAAGATGAGCCCAAAATTGCATTAAAAATTAAATATAATTTGAGTGATTCTCAGGTAGAATCTATTTTGAATATGCGGCTAAAATCTCTGCGTAAACTTGAAGAAATAGTGATAGATAATGAAATATCGGATCTATCAACAAGGCGTATATTTTTATCCAAAATACTTGATGATAAAACAGTATGTTGGAATGAAGTAGTAAAAGAGATACAGCAATTAATTAAGGCATTTGGGCAAAATACAGAGCTTGGTGCAAGAAGAACTAGTTTTATAGAAATGCAAAAAAATATAGAAATGCAGGTAAATATAGAGGCATTTATTGAAAAAGAGCCAATTTCTATCATTCTCTCGAGGCAAGGATGGATCAGGGCTATAAAAAATTCTATTGAAGATGAAGCGTCGCTCAAATTTAAAGACGGAGACTCTTTCGGATCTAGCATGAAAGCTTATACAACAGATTACATATCTTTTGTGAGTCAAAGTGGTAGATTTTATAGTATTTTTGCAAATAATATCAGCAAAGGTAAGGGATTTGGAGACCCTATAAGGATGATAATAGATCTAGCTCCAAGCGATGAGATTGTGAGTGCGTTTATCCACAAAGAAGGGGCGAGATTCATTATATGCTCTCAATTTGGTAAGGGATTTATCGTTGAAGTACAAGGTGTTTTTGCTCAAAAAAAACAAGGAAAACAAATTATGAATTTAGTAGAAAAAGATCGATGTATCAAAATCATTCCAATAGAAAAAGATCATGATATGATTGCCTGCAGCTCACTAGATCGTAAAATACT
>CAYGNF010000040.1:0-8705 GCA_964351245.1 uncultured Rickettsiaceae bacterium
AAACAAATATAGAAGCCTCTCAGGCTCCCTACGGCTTAGAATATTGTTGTGATGGGTGGTAGTGGGGTGGAGTCCTTATCTACGGCCACCGAGGGCGTCATATTAACTGTGTAAGTTGAGATTTTCATATCCTAATTCTCTCTAAAAGACATTCGGAGAAAAAGTAGAATACCTACCCTAATTTCACTCAAATTATTAACCCAAAACCCTTAACTTGAGGCTTATAGTTACTAGAACACTCTCTACTATTGGCGGCCAGGGCCAGTATCTTTTTTGTTAGTAGGGTTGTCACTTGGACTTTTCTTGCGCTTTTCTATATTCTTTAGTTGATTAAACCCCGATATGGCTGATCGCACAGTATTTTTTATGAGATCACCATATTTCTTGATCGCACCCGGCTTTACATTCTTTGTTTGATTATGCTTTGTTTCATTATTTACATTCTCTTCTGACATATTCTTACTCTCATAATTTATATTAGTAGTCCTAATGACTTATAGTTTACATTTATTATCATTAAGTTGTAAAGTTTTATAGTATATATTAATTATATGATAATATAGTTATATGATATTATAGATACACTACTATTACTTTGATAGAAGTTAAGTGATATTATTTTCAGGTGAGTAGGTGATATGAGCACGTATTACAACGACCCAACAGGAAGGGTATAAACCCCGGCTTGGTCAAGATAGAAATTATTGTACAGCGAGTTACAAAATCTTCAGGGTAATATTCAGTGATGCTGAAATTAGGCAGCGATTTTCTCCTTTAAGAAATGTACTAATTTTAATATTGATTCATCTTTAGAAATACTTTCTAAAGCAGCAATTTCAGTAGCTAATCTATTTAATGCAGATTCGTATATTGTTCTTTCGCTATAAGATCTTTCAGAGTCAGAATTTTTATATAAATCTCTCACTACTTCAGCAACTGCGGTTAAGTCTCCTGAATTAATTTTTGCTTCATACTCTTGTGCTCTTCTACTCCACATTCTATTGCCTTGCTTCGGTTTTCCCTTGAGCACTTCGTAAATTTTATTTATACTTGTTTTATCAGTAAGAGCGCGCAATCCAGAAGCAGAGGCCCTAGTTACAGGTACTCTTAAAATCATTTTATCTTGCGCAAAAGATATTACATATACCTGAAGATCAAATCCACTGATTACCTGAGTTTCTAGGGCGATAATTTCTCCTACTCCATGAGAAGGGTAAACAACTTTATCATTTACGTTAAATTCCATAGTTTTTGACACGCCTTACCTCACATATTAACTTAGGATCGACAAGATACCATAAATCTTCAAAAAAATCTACTATATTCTTATTGTTTTTTGGGGTTTTAGTAGAAAAATTTCTTGCCTATTTTTAGTATTTTTATATAATATCTTTTTGGTATCGTTATTTGTATAATCTGTGTTATAAATGTTTAATTTTAGATCGCACAAACCCCCGGCAGAAACTAGAGTCGTTGTTGCGATGTCTGGAGGGGTAGATAGTTCCTATGTCGCAGCGAAGCTTAAGACAATTGGGTATAAAGTCATTGGCATTACTTTGCAATTATATGATCAAGGCAATGTTAAAACTAAATCCACTTGCTGCGCAGGACAAGACATATATGATGCAAGGACGGTAGCAGATCAATTTGATTTTCCCCATTATGTTCTGGATTATGAAAGCAATTTTAGAAATAGTGTGATAGATGATTTTGCAGATACATATTTACGCGGAGAAACTCCCCTTCCTTGTGTGAGATGCAACCAAACTGTTAAATTTAGAGATTTACTTGCATTTGCTAAAAAACTTGAGGCAGATTTTCTTGCCACCGGGCATTATGTAAATAATTTTCTAGGTGATGGTGGTTATGAATTACACAAAGCTATCGATGAAACAAAAGATCAAAGTTATTTTTTGTTCACAACCACAAGAGAGCAGCTAGAATTCCTGCAGTTTCCCTTAGGAAATATGACCAAAGAAGAGACTAGAAAAGATGCAAAAACTATAGGTATTGAAATAGCAGATAAGCCCGATAGTCAAGATATATGCTTTGTGCCGCAAGGTTCTTATGCTGATGTGATTAAAAAAATAAGGCCGCATTCTGTCCTTCCAGGGAAAATTATGCATGTTGATGGATACGTACTAGGAGAGCACAAAGGTATAATTAATTACACTATAGGTCAAAGAAAGGGTATAGGAATTTCTCATTCTACCCCTCTATATGTAGTGCGAATAGATGCTGAAGCTAATATTGTCTATCTTGGAGAGGAAAAACATTTATATACCGAAGAATTTCTTACAAAAGATTTAAACTGGATTGGGGATTCTGCAATATCACCTAGTGGGCTAGATGTAGAAATCAAAACAAGATCTAGGCATAAAGGGGTTAGTGCAAGGATTTATTTGTTTGACTCTGATAAGATTCGTGTTATAATTCCCGGCGGTGATAAATCCGTCACCCCAGGGCAGGCATGTGTATTTTATAATGACACTAGAGTTCTTGGAGGCGGGTGGATCTCTAAAGATTGATTATTTTTGTAGAGTGGAATCTACCACCTATATACTAGCTACAACATACCAAGGAATCAGAGAGCTGCATCTTACTTTTATCAAAGATTGTGTGTAGTTATTTTTCACCCTAGTATTAATCATTTTTGCATATTAAATAACGGAGCCAAGTATGCGTTACTTCATAAAAAAAACCATTGAATCAGTAAAGGAGAGTAGTAAAAACGCAGGTTTTTCAAAAACTCTTACTGCTACAGATCTAATTTTATTCGGCTTAGGTGCAATAATTGGAACAGGAGTTTTTGCTTTAACCGGACTAGTTGCTGCCCAATATTCGGGTCCTGCAGTGACTGTATCTTATGCGATAGCAGGAATAACATGTATTTTTGTAGCTCTAGCATATACAGAGCTTGCTGCAATGATACCTACTTCTGGAAGCATATATACATACTCATACGTTGCTTTTGGGGAAGTATTTGCGGCTCTTACAGCTAGTATATTAGTACTTGAACTATGCTTAGGGGCTGCAACTGTTGCTTCTGCTTGGTCTGGATACGCGCAAGGTATATTGCAATCTGCGGGGATTGGCCTACCAGAGTCAATATCATCTGTGTATGCAAATGGGGGTATGATTGATTTACCAGCAGTGTTTATTACTTCTTTAGTTGGTGTGATTCTTTATAGAGGCACTAAAGATAGTAAAAGAGTGAATGCGATATTAGTTTTTCTAAAAATGGGAGCAGTTACTGCATTTATACTCTCGGCCTTGCCACATTTTGATCTCAAGAATTGGGAGAACTTCATGCCTTTTGGATTCGATAATGTCCTAATGGGCTCATCAATCCTCTTCTTTTCTTTTACTGGATTTGGCGCACTTGCATCATTTGCAGATGAGTGTAAAAATCCTAAAAAAGATTTAATGGTAGGGATTATTGGATCATTATTACTTTCTACGGTAGTTTATGTGATTGTTGGAGCCCTTGCAACCGGTATTGTCCCTTACTTTGAATTAAATAATTCACAGCCTTTGGCTACAGCACTCAGAATGAATGGCAATAATTTTGGGTCCATTATAGTAGCAACTGGAGCAGTTTGCGGTATGACAACAGTAATTATGATGAACATATATGCTCAATCGAGAATATTCTACATGGTATCTAAAGATGGTCTTTTGCCTAAGTTTTTCGGAGCAATTCACAAGAAAAATGGCAACCCTCATAATACTATCATATTTTTTACATGCCTAACCGCATTTTTATCTGGATTTGTTCCATTTGAACTTTTGAGTAAACTATCGAGTATGGGAGCCTTAATAGATTACATTATCATAGCTATAGTAGTAATGCTATTTAGATTCAAATACCCTAATATGAATAGGCCATTTCACTGCCCAGCTTTATTTATTGTGGCGCCTATTGCTTTGGCGGCTTCTTCTTACCTACTTTCCAAACAAGTATTTGATAAAGATTGGTCAATCATCCTAACGGGCAAAATACTTGTATTTTATTTGATTGCTACATTTGTTATGTACTCTATTAAACAGAGCACTAGTAAAAGTTAATTTTTTTAAGATAATGTCACGCGCTGCCTGTATCACAAAATTATAAAATTACAAGATGATATGATAGAATGCTTTAATACAATCCTGGATTACATTGAAATAATTGCTACTTTTTTGTGGGGTTATATAGGCTGTACTGCAATTTGTGTTGCTGGTATTTATCTTACAATTGTGTCCAGAGGTAAACAATTTAAAACTCTTTTTTCGGTACGCAGGGTTTTTAGTGATCTGATCAAGGAGTCAAAAGATAATACTCAGGCTGGTGTACACCCTCTAAAATTACTGTTTGCTTCAGTTGGAGGGATGATAGGCATTGGCAATATTGTAGGAGTGGGTATGGCCGTAATGGTGGGAGGCCCTGGTAGTATTTTGTGGATGTGGATCGCTTCATTAAGCGGAATGCTCATCAAATACTCCGAAATTTATCTTGGGATTAAATACAGAGTCCTATCTAAAAATGGCAAAACCTATAATGGCGGCCCCATGTACTATCTTCAGCATGTATTTAGTACAAAATTTTTCGCATATCTTTCTGCATTTTTACTCTGTATATACGGGGTAGAGATAGTACAATTTGTTGTGCTAGTAAACACATTCGAGCACACTTTTGGTATTGACAGGAATATCTTAGTATATTCATTATTAATATTATCCTTATATGCTGCATCTGGTGGTATTAGCAGACTTGCTACAATATGCACTTTCGTAATGCCTATATTTTTATTGCTATACTCGGTATCTTGTTTATACATAATTTTCATTAACTATCAAATCTTGCCGGAGGTATTTTGGTTAATTGTAAATGGAGCATTTAATGGGCATTCTGCATTTGGAGGATTTGTAGCAAGCTCTATGATTAATACTGCATATCTTGGAAGTTCTAAAGCGGTATATTCTGGAGATATAGGAATTGGATATGATTCTGTATTGCAGAGCGAGTCAAGGGTAGCCTGCCCTATCAAACAAGCAAGGTTCTCTATTATCGCCCTTTTCATAGATACGTGTATATGTACATTATCATCCCTTACTATTGTTGTTAGTGGGGCGTGGTATAGGTTCAATCACCTTGAGCCATCTGATCTTATGGCGGCTATATTTCGTGAGTATTTTTTATATAGCGAGTATTTTTTAACATTGGTTTTCTTTTTTTCTGGCTTTACTACGGTAATAGCATATTTTACAGCTGGAGCAAAATCTGCTACATTCATTTATGAAGCGCACGGAAAAAAACTATACTTTATCTTTGGTGCTGCTTGCTTTGTATTTTTTTCTTACTTTAGCGAAGAAAAAGCTATGATAGTAATGACTATAACCAGTGTATTATTATTGACATTAAACATTTTTTGCATTTTTAAAATGAGAAATGAAATTAAATTCTATGAATAAGATTATAAAACATACTCAGCCAATTCGTGGAATGAAAGATATACCTCCCTTACAATACGATCTATTCCAGAGAGTTGTAGATAGTGCTTCTAAAATTGCCCGCAGATACTGCTTTGAAAATTTTGCAACTCCTATACTCGAATATAGTAGTGTGTTTGATAGAACCCTAGGAGAAACTTCTGATGTTGTGAATAAGGAGATGTATAGCTTTGTAGATAGAAGTGGCCAGGGCGTTACCTTAAGACCAGAGTTAACAGCAGGAATAATGAGGGCTGTACTCTCTGAGGGTCTTATACAAAATTTACCATTGAAGTTTTTTAGTTACGGCCCTTTATTCAGATATGATAGACCTCAAGCGGGTAGACAAAGACAATTTCATCAAGTGAATTTTGAAATTATAGGTGAGGAATCATATAGTGTTGATGTAGAAGCTATTAAGATAGGATATGATATCGTCAAAGATCTAGCAATTAGTGATATCACAATTGAAATTAATTCCCTTGGGTGCGCAGACTCAAGAGTAATATATCAACAAAAACTTGTAGAATATTTTGCGCGTTATGAATCTGAATTATCCGAAGATAGTAAATTAAGATTATATAAAAATCCAATGAGAATTTTTGATTCTAAAGATGATCGCGATAAAATACTTGCATCAGGTGCACCTAGAATATCTGCATTCTATACAAAATTAGCCAGCAGCAGGTTCGAAAAAATATTACTTATGCTAAATGAGCTCAGTGTACCATATCAAGTAAATGAGTTGTTAGTACGAGGGCTTGATTATTACTGCCATACAGCCTTTGAATATAGCACTAATGCAATTGGCGCGCAGACGGCAATTGGAGGTGGTGGTAGATATGATGGACTAGCTAGAATAATGGGTAGTAAATCTGATATTCCATCTATTGGGCTTGCCTTAGGAATAGAGCGCATTATGCTACTATTAAAAGATCAGGAATCTTATAACAAAGCTCATTTAGGGATTTTTCCAATTAGTGAGCTTGAGATTAACGCTTCTTATTTAATTGCATCAAAACTCAGGGATTTAGATATACCAATAAACTTATATGAAAAAGGCAAGCTAGGCAAAAGAATAGAGAGGGCTATATCTAAAGGTTGTAATTATGCAGCTTTTCTTGGCGAAAACGAACTTATTAGGAATGAATTTAAGTTAAAAAATTTAATTACCGGCGAAGAATGTATGCTTTCTTATGATGACCTTCTCAAAACCATTAGAGAGCAATTTGCATGCTAATATTAGATGCTATAATAGTTTTATTGCTGATTGCGTTATCTTCTTACCTCTCAGCTCTAGAAACATCTATGATAGCCGCAACCCCTGGACGAGTCCATAAGAGGAAGGAGAGTGGCAAAAAAAAAGTGACATTGTTACTGAGTCTACTCAAGGAAAAAAATAAAGTAATTAGCACTATACTGATTATGTTTAGTATAGTCACTACTGTTGCCACAAGCTTTGCGACTACGATTATTATTGAGCTTTTCGGAGAAGAATACGGTATGTTCATTTCCTCTGCTCTAATGTCTCTACTTATAATAGTCTTTGCCGAAGTATTGCCCAAGGCAATAGCGGTTTCAAAACCCGAGACTATAGCGCTTTCTGGAGCGAATTTTACACGATTATCTCTATATTTGATGAGACCTATCAATTTTGCTATTCATAAAATATTACAGCTTTTTTGCTTTATATTTAGAATCGATCTACATCCTGAAATCTCTGCTGCTGATGAGGTAAGGGGAATCATCGAGCATTATCATCGAGAAGGTAATGTAAAAAAAGATGATAAGGATATGCTGGGCGGGGTTCTAGATCTTATGCATACTACTGTTGAAGAAGCCATGATACATAGAAGTCAGATCATCAGCATTGATGTAGATCAACCAACGGGCGATATAATCACTCAGGCTCTGAATTCTCCTCATACAAGAATTCCTATGTGGAAGGACACAAAAGATAATATCATTGGAATATTGCATCTTAGAAACATACTAAAAGCTCTCCATAAAAACAAATATAATTTTAGCAAAATAGATATTAGTGCTTATATTACTGAACCTTGGTATATCCCAGAAAATGCACCCCTAAGTAAACAATTAGTTGAATTCAAAAACCGTAGAATTCATATGGCGATAGTTGTAGATGAATATGGAGACATAATAGGAGTTCTGACTTTAGAAGATATATTAGAAGAAGTGGTGGGGCAGATTGAAGATGAAATGGATGTTACCTCCAACAAAATAATCAAAAAAAGTGAAACCGCATATATGGTTGATGGCATTCTATCTATCAGAGATATTAATAGGGAGCTTGGTATCAACCTTAACGATGAAGAGGCTCATACAATCTCCGGGCTCTTTATGCATGTATTGCAGAGAATGCCGTGCGTAGGTGATGTAATTAATTTTCCTGGTACAAAGCTCACTATAGTCAAAAAACAAGCCCATAGAATCAAACAAGTATTAATTGAAATAATTCATTCAGATGACCAGCAAAATGTGGATATATAATACTGGCTGTCATTCCATTCTCTTCGCTCTCTGCATTAGTGTATTTAATTGTTATATATTCTTCTCTAAAAAATATAGTCATACCAATATATTGAAACATAGCCATCGCATCTTCTATTTATCGATTATCCTAAGTTACTGCGCTCTAGTTTATAATTTTGTCACACTGGATTTTCATTATGCAAATGTGGCCATATATTCAAGCTCCATTATGCCTCTTGCTTATAGAATAGCTGGTACATGGGGAAATCACGAATCTTCTATGATATTTTTAATTTCTATAAATTCTTTGATCTTTTTGGCGTTCTCTTTCTATACAAATAATAAATACTACAAGGTGGAGTTTGCGAATAATATACTCATTATGCTCTTGCTTTTATATATTTTCTTTTTCGCAAATCCTTTTTTTCGTATGGCATCAGGAGCATCAGAGGGTCTAGGACTACATGCATCTCTGCAAGATGCGGCAATGATGATTCACCCCCCTATTCTATTCTTCTCCTATGGATTAATGCAGCTTATATATGCAATAAACGTTGTAAGTCTTTATGAGCACAAGCCTTTGATGCAGAAATTATTACTTCCAATAGCACGATACTCTCTTGCTATTCTTACTCTAGCAATAGGTTTAGGTGGATGGTGGGCGTATCGAGAGCTCAGGTGGCGTCGGTACTGGATTTTTGATACAGTTGAGAATAAATCTCTTTTTAAATGGATCTGCC
>CAYGNF010000041.1:0-8645 GCA_964351245.1 uncultured Rickettsiaceae bacterium
TTAAAACCAATGATAAGGCAATCAATAATACCTTTTTTTACAAGATCTATGGATTCTTGACCTTTTTTAGTACCAGAAGTAATAGTAGCTTCGATATATAAACCATATTCATCTGTAATAATTTTATTTATGATTCCTATCGGATCTTTGGGATCGTGCTGCCATAAAAATTTTACAGAGCTGGGGTTTTGTGTTGCTACTTTTGCAAAGGCATTTTTATCTACTATATCCGCGTGAGAATCTGACTCATTAAAGATACTAGCATATCCTGTAACTACTATATCTCTGCTTTCTGCTATAGATTTATATTCAAAATTCAATCTGTTCATATACTCCATTAATTTAAAATATAGGAATGTATAACAGAAAAAATCAAACCACTAAGCGGTGTGATGTTGATTTATAGATCAATAATGAATATTTTATTATAAATCTTCATCGCTTTTTCACGGGACTAAACAATGAATTATTAATATATAGAGGCTTCTTTGAGCTTTTTTATAATCTTATTTGCTATGAAAGAGGGTGTAAGGTTAAAATATTTATATAAATCCTCATGTGGTCCAGATGCGCCAAAAGAATCAATACCAAAAAATATACCCTTATCGCCGACGATTCTGTCCCATCCAAATGAAGACCCCGCTTCTATTGCACAAGTTAATTTGCAGTACTTAAATTTTCTATCTAATAATTTTTCTTTATAGTCTAGATCTTGTTTTAGAAAAACTTCTATATTAGGACAAGAAATGAGCCTAGATGCTATACCTGCATTAGACAGTAAGTATTTAGTATCTAATGCAATCTCAAGTTCGGATCCTGAAGCCCACAAAGATACATCTACTACCTGCTCTTGATCTCCAAAAATATAAGCCCCCTTTGATACTAGGATATTTCTAGATTCTTCAGCCATGAAGCAAGTAGCTTGCCTTGCAAGAGCCAGTAGCGCAGGACCTTCTTGTGATAAAATACAATCATAGCATTTTTGGACCTCTATCATATCAGCTGGCCTATACACACTAAGCCGAGGTATAGAGCGCAATGAGGCAAGATGTTCGATTGGTTGATGAGTGGGGCCGTCCTCGCCAAGACCTATAGAATCGTGAGTCATAATGTAAATTACGGGTAGATTCATTAAACATGATAGTCTAATCGCGGGACGCATATAATCAGAAAACACTAGAAAAGTAGACCCGATAGGTAGAAAATTTTGAGTCGCAAGGCCGTTCATAATTGCCCCCATTGCATTCTCTCTTACGCCATAATGAATATAATTGCCCGAAAAATCATCTTTTGTGATCGGGTTTGCGTATTTATTTAAAACAAATGTTGAAGCCCCTAGATCACAGGATCCTGCGATAATTTTATCTGATCCGCGCATAAGCACTTCAATTACTCTGCCAGAACATTCTCGGGTGGATATATTACCTGAGATTTGACTATGATATTTAGCCATATGATCTTGTAACTTTGCGGTATCGGGAAATTCAAGATAAGATTTTTTTTCATTGGGAAGAGACTCAAACTCCTCCTGCCATTTTTTATAGAAATCTATATTACCCTGGGCTACCTCTCTCCATTGCTCTAATAATGCTTCTGGGATAACAAAGGGATCTTTTTCTTCCCATCCTAGGTTTGCTTTAAGGGCACGAGTAGCCTCAGCTCCTAGGGGGGCTCCATGAGATGCAGATGAACATTCTTTTGATCCCGCCATATAGCCGATTTTTGTTTTAAAGCATATTAAAGTAGGCTTCTTGGTATCTTGAGCTTTACTTAATGCCTGATTTATTTCATCAAAATCATGACCATTAGCGCTAAATGCATCCCACCCCATTGCCTGGAATTTTGCTATATGAGAATCTGAATTTGCAAGATCTGATGCTCCATCTATAGTAATTTCGTTATCGTCAAATAGTACAACTAGATTATTTAGTCCAAGATGCCCAGCAATGCTAACTGCTTCATAGGAAATTCCTTCCATCAAGCATCCATCTCCGCATATACAGTAAACTTTATATCTCATTAGTTCACCAAGGCGCTGTTCATATTTTTTTTGCGCAATTGCAATACCTACTGAATTAGCAATCCCTTGTCCCAGTGGGCCAGTAGTGACTTCCACAGGTCCTTCTGGATCATATTCTGGATGGCCCGGCGTTTTAGAATCGACTTGCCTGAAATTTTTTAATGAGTCTAGAGTATATTCATTATAGCCAGCTAGATAAAAAAATGCATATAGCATTATAGATCCATGGCCATTCGATAAAATCAATCTATCTCTTCTTGCCCATCGCGGATTTTGCGGTAAATACTTTAAATAGTTAGTAACAAGCACTGTAAATACATCTGCAAATCCTAATGGCATACCAGGATGGCCTGATTTAGCTTTTTCTACAGAGTCTGCAGATAATATTCTGATTGCATTCGCTAATTGTTTTAATGAGATTGTTGTATTATTCATCTTGAGTATATAATCTAATGGCCTATATTGTATCACTAACATACTTTTAGTTAAAAATATATTATGAAGCTATACATACAAGAAATCTTACGAGATGCAAAAGAATTCATGTATCTTTTGATGCAGTCTCTGGTTAGTCCAAGTTTCTACCAAGATGTGTATTTTAAATATTCAGGCTACGGTATGAATTTTATATTGGTTTGTATATACACAAGCAGCTTGCTTGTAACACTTTTTATGATAAATAAAATACAAAATATTCAAAATTATTTTGATACAAAAATAGTCACTAATTATGAGACATCGATACTAGATACCATATTATCAAACTGGCAGGTATTTTACTATAATGGCACTAATATATATTCTGATGATTCAGAATTAGTGATGATAAAAGGCTCTCACGCTCATATTATCGCAGCTATAGATCCAAATGATGAATTATCAGGATCAGTAAAACAAAATATCCCAATAATTTTTACAAAAACTAAGCTTTTGATTGGAGTACAAGATAATATCTTTGGAGCAAAACATATACCAATAGAATATTCAGAAGTTTTTGGTAAAAGTCATAAGACTATAATTGTTAATCAGGAGCTCATTGCAAATATTGGAAAAATTTATGCAACTTCTCTTATGAGGTTAATGATTTATATCTTTTTTCCATTATATACTCTTCTAAGTTTTTTGGCTTTTTTTATAGATAGATCATTGCTGATACTTATAGTATTTTTTATTGCGAAAATATTGTTTCCCAATAAGTCAGATTTAAAATCCTGTATAAGACTCGTTATGTTTTCAGGAGGATTTTATGCATTTTTCTTTCCACTATCTATTCTATCACATGCTTTTGGGACAATGGCGCAACTTTCTCAATTCTGGACTTCTGGAATTATTATTTATGCTTTGCTAGGAAAATTATAGATACTGCAAGCCTAAGTTTTATTTTAATAAATACCCAATCATATTCATAAATTTATTAATTTCTAGTATATCACGCAATCCTAGTATTTAGTGCTTTTTTATATCATAACAAATAATCATAATTTATTTATTTTGTGCTTGTAACTACTTTAGGTATTAGATATAGTCCTAAATAGGTGCAAACTAATACCTAAAGTTAACATATATATATTCAGAATTTCGTTTGGTCATATTTTATGTTCTCTTGCTGTATAGTTTACTTTTTGTAGATTGGTTGTAAACGATAAAATTTATATGTTTATGGCTTATACACTTTAAGAAATATATAGGTAATAGTTGCTAATATTAATGTGCTAATAATTAAATACGGTTTTTTATGACAAAACAAAATACTATAAGCAAAATTCTTACAACAACATCTGCTCTTGCATTTATGGCAATTAGCTCTAGCGCATTCTACGCAGATGCTTCTTCAAGGATACCTAGGGGCTCACCAACAGGAGCCGGCGGAGGATCACCAACATCACCAAAAAGACCGGAGATTGCTAATAACGAAATAATAAAGGATGCGATCATTAATGCTCGTAGTACATTAGAGAATATAAAAGTAATTAACAATGCAATCCTTTCTGTTATTTCTGAGAATAGAGACTCTTCTATTGAACCACGTGATGGTATTTCCTTATCAGATACCGCGACCTTAAATTTAATTGCTACAAGTCGTAATACGAGAGTAGGCCATGTAAGTACCGAAAATAATGCTAATTCAAACATTATAATAGGCACGAATTCTAAAATAGACGAAATTATTAATACAAGCGCTGGTGCTAAGCTAACTATATATGCTAATGGAGGAGATATTGGTGAATTAAGTTTAAATGGTGGCGGCACATCTAATAACACCACCACCACGATGAATATCATTCAAGATTCTAAAGTGGAGCAGATTGATGGTATTCTTGATCAGCTTACTTTTCAGGGCAATACTGGGGCAAACTTAACAATAGGTAATAATACTGCTACAGGAATCAGGAATGTGAATTCTGTTACTGAAGATAATACTCTTGGTAATATTCATCTCTCCGGTAATAATCCACTGATAATCCATGGCGATCATTTTGAAGCTAATGTGTATTCTGGTTCTGCCGATGCTAATGCTCAAGGTGTGATTGTATTTAATAGTAAAGTATCACCCATAGGTACATTTAATGCTACAAATGGCGGCAATATTCATACTGTAGGAATTTCTGGAAAAGATGCAGATGTTACTCTTGGAGATAGTTTAGTAAATGTTTCATTATTGGTATTTGACCATAAGGATTCTAGAGCTTCTGTTAGCTCAGTTGGCAATCCGGAAATGCGGGTTGTTTCAACAAAAGATAATTACGGAAATCTGACATTTAATAATGACGACAAAGATATTACAGTGGATTCAATAGGAGCTGAGATATCTAGTTCATCATCAAGTGACTTAGAACCAGGAATATACAGTGCTGGTGAAATTAATATTACCGGGACAAAAAATGTGACCTCTGGAGATTCATTTATTAAAAAGTTAAATTTCGGTACACCGGAAGGTTCAAATACTCCAGGCCATTTCGGGACAAAAAAATTAGATCATATAGAAGAAGTTACAACATCTAAAGACGGTACAGGAGTACTTGTTTTCCTGGAAAATACTAAGTTACCTAGTGATATAGGTACCAAGGATGCATCGATCAAAAAATTAATATTTGCGCCCGCAAATAAGACCGCAGGAGAATTAGATCTGGACGGAACGCAAGTATTTAACGCTGCAATAGAATCAAAGTTTGACGATACTCTTACAGTTTTTAATATTGGATCAGATACCAGAGATACACATTATAGCCGCTTTGGAACTGAGGACAAGTATCTATCAGCACTATCATTTAGCGAAACTGGAGAACAGACCACAAATATTACAGAAGAAGTATATGCAAAGAATATTATTGTAAACAAACAATCGAATATTATATTTAGTAAATCTCTATATGGTAAAGGGGATAAAGATTCTATTCAACTCGGTAACTTAGATTCAAAGCTGGTATTTAAAGATAATGCATCTATCATTAATACTGATGTAGTAGCAAAAAATTCTGGAGACGGTAAATTAGCTTTTGAGGGTAATACATCGATAGGTAAAATCGGAAGCGATGGCAAAAATATTCGTTCCATAGAATTTACAGGCAAGAATTCTACAGTGAGTTTACGAGATGATATTTATTCTAATGAAATAAAATTAGGAGCCTCATGTTACAATGTTGATGCTACGTTGTTAAAACTAACTGGTGATAATATAGAGATGACACAAAACACCATCTTCGCCCTTGGTGCAAATAGTGCTATATTATACGGTGGTGTAAATGCAAATAATCATGACATCACAATTCAATTTGATTTAGTAGATAATAATATATCTAACTATATGTCACTACAAGGTATTTTGAGTAATCCGGGCAAATTCACTTTTGATCTAGGCAATAAATTGATGATTCGTGACGTGACAACAAGTGGTTATGTAGAAGCTATAGATATTGGCAAGTTAGCAAATAATATTACAATCACATCAACCAATAAACTTGTGCGTTACAAAGTAACTCCAGATGGTGATAATAAAATACACTTCACTTCATACCATGATACTGAAGGCTTTAGTAACAATATTAAATTATCTGGTGGCACTGACAATGCTATAGCTTTAGCAGATAAATTATTTGATGCAACTCCAGGTACTACGGCCTGGAAGCTACTTGAGCTTGTAAGTGATAGTGAAGCTAATATTGATTATAACAAAAGCGCAGAAGCTATGAATAGAGTCTCAGCTCCTTCATCATCAGGTATTGACTCTCAAATTGCAGCATCGGATATTTCAAGATCTTTGGTAACATCCAGATTATCTTCTATATCTACTCAGATGTCTGGTGATGCAGGAATATCTTCAGGGGATGGTACTAACAGTAGTATTGGAGTATGGGGAAGTGTTGCGGGGATGATTGGTAGTCAAAAAATGCGTAAATCAGATCCTGGATTTAAGACTACAGCTTCTGGTATGACAATAGGAGTAGATACTATGATATCTGATTCTGCAATGATTGGTGCATCTGCTACATATGCTGGCACATCTATCAAATACAAGGATTATGCCGCAGGAGATAAAACTAAATCAACCAATCTTGTATTTAGTATATATGGTACAACAGATCTTCCTTATAATACTTTCTTAAGGGGGTCTGCGACATTTGGATCAGGCAAGTCTAAAGCTTATGCAAAGAGAGTAATAAGCCAGGATGAGTATGATACAGCAACAGCGAAATTTGATACAACTTCTTATAGTCTAGAGAGTTTGACTGGTTATAAGCACGAGCTGTTTGCTGGCACAAATATAGTTCCAATGGTGGGTCTTAGATATGAATCAGTATTACAAGGCGGGTATTCCGAGACTGGCTCTATGTTTAATAGAACTGTCTCTAAAAGCTCATCAAGCAAGCTGACGGGCATAGTAGGCTTAGGTCTTGAAAATAATATTGCTTTTGGTGAATATGCATTAGCATTAGAAGCTCATACATATGGAAATTATGATTTTACAGGTCACAATCCAAAGCAATCTATCGATATTAGCGGTGCTAAAACTATTAACATATCATCATCAAAACCTACGAAGTTTTCTACAACGCTCGGTTTAGGTGCGTGTGTTAAGACATCTACTCTGGAGTATGGCGCAACATATGATGCAAAATTATCTACTAAGTTTGCCTCTCATCAGGGATCGCTAAAACTCAAAATAAATCTATAGAAATAACGATTTATTAATCAACACAATAAGCCTTGCAAATCTGTAAGGCTTATTGCATTATCTTGATAGAAGAAAATTCTTAAACCTATTTAGATAAATATCAAGTTTGTATAGTGAATCAGTATATTTTTAATTTTTTTATAGTATTTGCACGTTTATCTGGCTTATTTTCCATTGCCCCTGGTTTATCTGACGAGAGAATATCTACCAAAATTAAGCTCAGTATATCAATTCTAGTTTCTATTTGCGCAATACCTTTAGTGCAAGAACATTTGCCTCTTTATACCGCTTCTTCTGGTATTATTTGCTATTACATGATGTCAGAAATATTAATTGGTATTTTAATGGGCCTATGTTTACGTATAATATTTTCTTCCCTTCCAATACTTGGGAATATTGTCTCAATGCAATCAGGCCTCAGTGCTGCAACTATATACGATCCATCTCAAAAGGAACAGATAGCTCTCTTCGGTAGTTTTATTATAAGCCTTAGTCTTGCTATGATATTTATATCCGACTCTCATCATTTTTTTATAGTAGGATTTTTAGAAAGCTATTCTAAGATCACACCTGGCGTAATGATAGATATGGCTGATGCGTCCGAGAAAATCAGCTCTGTGGTGAGTCAAAGCTTTATTCTTGCCTTTAAGATTGCATCTCCTTTTATTATAGTGGGGACATCCATTCTGGTAGGGAGTGGTATTTTATCTCGCCTAATGCCAACATTCCAAGTTTTTTTTGTGATTACTCCTATTCAAATACTTATCATGTTCATGATATTATTAATGATGATTAATCAGACTATTTTTATGGTAATAGATCAGATGCTTGGGACTTTTTAGCACAAAAGACAGAATATCAGTCACTATCCAAATCATCTGATTGATTTTGTGATAGCAAAATTGGTATAATAGAGACATACACACTATTAATCAAAAAATTTTATGAAGAAATTTGTAGTTAATTGCGATTTTGGGGGGCAGATGTCACCATTTGCCGTTTACATAGGAGATCCCGAGCCATCAAAGCATCCTCTTCAGAATCAATCACATTGGCTTTCTCAAAATCGGGGAGGAGTAATTCCTAATGAATTTATGGATGCTGTAGGAAAATTAAAGGATCTTGCAAGTCAACACAATATCTCTTTAGAAGATCTTTGTGTATTTGCGTTAGGATCTGCTCAGCAGAATCAAGTAGGTGCAATGAATAAGGATCAGTCGAGTCTTAAGGATTCTGAAGAGGATGATGAGTTATATGAGGATTTAGAAGACATGGTGCTTGCAGATGATTCGGCAAAAGAATAATGTTATGCTCAGTTTTCTTAGAAATATTCCTTGATTTTGCAAAAAATAACTCTGATGGCACTTGCAGAAATCAGAAAAACTTGTTATTTTGGTTTTTGCTAGGTGAGGGCAATGAGTTTATGAATTCGGTCAGATCTGAAAAGAAGCA
>CAYGNF010000042.1:0-8451 GCA_964351245.1 uncultured Rickettsiaceae bacterium
TATAGCTCATTATACAGTATATATGAAAAGTTTCTTTTGTGTAATTCTATGTATGAATGATATAAATATTTACAGTTCTTGCATGGAGATTGCTGATAAAGAAGAACAAGCCGAAAGAATTTATCGAGATTACTCTAACTCCCCTTTATTCAGAGCAAATATTTTTGAGCATTTTTGTGCAATAGTTTGATTATGAGTTACCATAATCACGGCAAGATTATTATTTTGTGATATATTAATAAATAACTCGAATACTTTTTCGGCGGATAAATAGTCAAGATTCCCGGTAGGCTCATCGGCAAAAATTATATCTGGTTTATTTATCATAGCTCTTGCGATTGCAACTCTTTGCTGCTGCCCACCAGAAAGCTGAGAAGGATAGTGACTTGCTCTATCTCCAATACCTAAATCCTCAAGAAGAGATATAGCTCTATTCTTTAACTCATGAATTGCTATATCATTCTTAATAATACCTGGAAGCATAACATTTTCAAGGGCGCAAAAATCATTTAGTAAATTATGATATTGATACACAAAACCTATTTTACTTAGTCTTAAATCTGCTTTTTCATTCTGGGTAAGTTCTTTAGTATTTTTATCGCTATAGATCACATCGCCACCATACTTGCTATCAAGCAATCCTGCAATTTGCAGTAATGTAGATTTGCCGCTGCCGGAGGATCCTACTATTGCAATGATTTCACACGAAGATACAGATAAATTCAGATTACTTAAAACATTGATTTTGCTCTGTCCCTGCTGAAAGTATTTCGATAGATTCTGTATATGTAATATTTTACTCATCTCTTAATGCCTGACTTGGATCGATTGTAGAAGCTTTTATAGCGGGATAAATTGTAGCCACTATGGATAAACTTACGCTCATAATAGAAATAAATACAATATTTCCAGGAACTATTTTGGCCGGTAAGTGATATAGAAAATATATAGTTGAGTCAAAAAAATGTACCCCAGAAAAACTCTCAAGCATTAATCTAATATTATCAATATTACTCGCTAAAGTGATCCCTATAATTACTCCAGCTATTGTGCCAATGAGTCCTATTATAGAGCCATTAATTACAAATATCATTAGTATTTCATGTTGCTTAGCGCCTATAGTCTTGAGAATAGCTATATCTCTCCTCTTCTCATTGACTAGCATAAATAAACTTGAGATTATGTTAAACGCTGCTACTATAATAATGAGAGATAGAATTGTAAACATTGCGGTACGCTCTATTTGCAGAGCATGCAAAAATTGCAAGTTTTGGTCCATCCAATTATGGACATAATATATATCGTCTATTGTATCCTTGATTCTTCTAGTATAGATTTTAACATCTCGGACCTGATCTGTATATACTTCAATTACGTTGGCGCGGTCTGTAAGAGAGAAAAGTTTTTGGGCTGATTCAAGTGACATAATAATAGTCAGAGAATCATAATCATACATAGGACTAGAAAATATACTAACTATCTTAAAGGTTTTTTTGCGCGGGAGGCTTCCAAGGATAGTTTTAACATTATTATTGACTAAAATAGAAATTTCATCCCCCATTCTTACACCTAGAGTCAATGCGAGTTCTTTCCCAAGTGCTATGCTAGAGTCTTGATAAATGTCTAGCAAACTACCTGATAGCTGTTGTGTGATTATAGAAGATTTGCGGTCTATATCCTCTTTTCTGATTCCTCTGACAATAGCCCCTGCAGACTCAGAGCCAGAAACAACTAAGGCCTTCTCATGAATCTGCGGCAGGGCCTTATTGATCCCCGGTATGGATTCAATATGCTTTGTCATCTCCGCGTAATTCTCGATAGTTTTATCTCTTGAGATCACATTAATATCTCCTCCAAGACCCCTAATATTTGCACTAAATTCTATATGAAAACCCTCCATTACAGACATCACAACTATAAGGGCTGCTACTCCTATCATCACTCCAAGTAAAGAAAATCCGGATATAAACGATACGAGTTTATTAGCTTTTTTGGCACTAAAATATCTCAGCGCCGTCATAATGATAAATTTAATTGACATTATATATCTCTAAAATTCTCTTTATTGCAATATCTAGACTTACATCTTCTGATAAACCCGTTTTTCTAGATTTAAGCTCTACCTGTCCTGTAGCAATTTTCTTATTACCTATGATGATATGCCAAGGAATACCGATTAGATCATGAGTTGCAAATTTGATACCTGGTCTTTGTTTAGTATCATCGAGTAAAATATCTAGGCCATAAGATTTCAAGGAATCATATATTTGTAGAGAAGCAGCAATGCACTGAGCATCCTCTGATCCAAGGTTAATAATAGATACCTTAAATGGCGCAACGGATTCTGGCCAAATAATTCCAGCTTCATCATGACTTGATTCGATAATTGCCGCAACAAGCCTTGTTACGCCTATGCCGTAAGATCCCATATGAATAGGAACCGGCAAGCCTTGATTATCACTTACTCGCGCCTTCATTGGCTCTGAATATTTTGTACCAAAATAAAATATATGCCCGACTTCTATACCTTTCTTTTGTAGTATTTCGAGATTTTGAGAAGATACCGCCCTTTCATCGTGCATTTCATCTGCAGCCGCATACAATCCTCTAAGCTCCTCTGGGTTTATTGTAGAATTAGTCATTAGATCATCAAATCTTTTATCATAATATATAGTGCTTTCACCCGTATCAGCTAGAACATGAAATTCATGACTTAAATCTCCGCCTATAGGTCCAGAATCAGCTTTGACTGGTATTACATTCAACCCCATATCTCGAAATATCTTGCAGTAAGCTGCAAAAATTGCATCATAGGACTGCATGGCCTTTTCTTTGGATATATCAAAAGAATACCCGTCTTTCATAAGAAATTCTCTACCTCTCATTACTCCAAATCTTGGCCTAATTTCATCTCTAAATTTCCACTGAATATGGTATAAATTCATAGGTAAGTCCTTGTAGGACTTAATATTTGCACGAAAAATCTCCGTTACTAACTCTTCATTTGTAGGACCAAATAAGAGCTCCGACTGGTGTCTATCTTGAATTCTTAGCATCTCTGGACCATAAGCATCATATCTACCAGATTCTTTCCATAAAGATGCTGACTGAATACATGGCATTAAAAGCTCTATACACCCAATTTCATCGACATTTTTTTTAATAATATTTTGAATATTATTCAAAACTTTAAGGCCTATAGGAAGCCATGAATATATACCTGCTGCGGCCTGTTTGATCATTCCGCATTTTAACATCAATCTATGAGAAATCACCTGAGCTTCTGATGGATTTTCTTTAATTAAAGGTAGAAAAAACTTTGAAAGATGCATAATATTACTTTTTTATTAATAACAAAAATTCCTGTCTATATTTGAGATTAGTTATGAATTCTCCGGTAAAATGCACAGTCTCCATAATGCTTTCTTGGTTCACTCCCCTCATTGCCATGCAATGATGTAGACCTGATACTTTGATAGCAACACCGAGTGGATTTAATTGACTTTGTATTGCATCTGCAATCTCGGATGTCATTCGCTCCTGAATTTGCAACCTTCTAGCAAAAATCTCCACTACTCTTGCGAGTTTACTAATTCCTACTATAGAATCCCTTGGAATATATGCAATATCTACATGACCTATAATTGGTAGCATGTGATGCTCACACATTGATTTAAACTTTATATCCTTGAGGACAATCAAGTCATGAAAATTTGCTTTTTCAAAAAAAATAGTTTGTAGAACTAATGCAGGATCGATCTTATATCCACTAAAAATCTCTTTATAACTCTCCATAACTCTTGTGGGAGTTTTTAGAAGCCCCTCTCTATCTGGATCCTCTCCTATAAATTCAAATATTGTCCTTATTGCTTTTATAGCTTCCTCTTGCGATGGCTTTACTTTAATCATTTCTTACTGAATTTTTATTGTACTGAACTACGCAATCTCGCATTATTGAATTCAAGCATATATACACAAATATTAATCCTCCTACAATAGCTAATAAGCCTCCCACCCCCATTAAACCCAAAGAAATTTTGGCATATACTGATAAATCTACACTATCAGTCTTTCTGAGAGCTCCATATCCACCTGATGCAGCTAATCCTACTATATGAACAAATTGGCAAGTAGAGTACAAGATGAGTTGATTTAAAGCATTATTAAACTTTATCGGAGTAAATAGTTTGTTTGTTTCTAGATAAATATAACTCATATATGCTATTGTGATGCCCACAATAGATCCATGATAATGGGCGGGAATTATAGTATTAGATCCTGAAATAAACAATGCAATAATACCTCCAGATAAAAATAAGAATAAGGACAAAAGTAATGAATATAATTTGAGATTTAATTCGTCTCTTGGCTTATCATACCTAGATTCCCTGCTGATAAAGTATGATATTATGATATCAGTTACACTAATCAACAAAGGTATGCCTCCAAAAATTTTCATATGTTCTGTAAAAAGAGATATATAATATGGATCTTCTATTTTTATAAATATTTGCATTAATAGAGGAGGAGACGCAATAATAGTATTAAGCCACAATAAATTTGGTAAGGATAGAATTTTACCTGAATGCCGATAATCATACCAGGCAATAATCATACCGCTAAGATATAAAAACTGTAACAAATGGCCACATCCCCAAAATAATAGCTCATAGTAGTGATGTTGATCTGATATAGCTGTAGTATTATTAAGTTTATATGCCGAAATCCCAAAAGAACATACGATAATCAGCCCGAGAATACCTATAGGTAGAGATATTTTCTCTTGACTCCACAAAGACATTAATGAGATTACTAGAAAGCAGGCAAAAAACAAACCCAGCCCTATTATGAAAAGCAAGTTATGCAATACTGGTATATAATTATTCATAAAAGCGGTAGAAGGAAGAAAAAATGGAGATATAGAAATTAATATAATGCTTAGTAATATAAGGCGCTGAAGCATAAAAGTAATATTAATAGCATTACCTCTGAATCTTATAGACATTTGCATCATAACAAAAGACATCAGCCAAAAAAGTACTGTTAGATTCACGTGTACTATCAAGGCAATCTTAAATATTGATTTGTCGAATATTAATTCTCTCAGCACAGGAGTTCTAAGCATCACTATTAAAATAGAGTATAAACCCCCTGTGCCAATAGATATTAGGCATAATATAATCCAGAATTTATGCAATTTGACTAACGATGCTGCATCTTTATTTGTGTTCATAATAATATCATTTAATAATACGCAATTTTATATTTATATATAATCAAGCCTGATTGTACTAAAAAGCAAGAGGCATCATATAAAAAATACTCTAAATTAATCTAGAGGCGTTAAAATCATATACTCAAGATTCTATATCAGGCAATTGTGCAGATAGAATTGCAGCTTGGGCTGCGGCAATTTTAGCAGCGGGAATCCTAAATGGCGAACATGATACATAATCCATATCTAGGGTATTAAAGAACTTGATAGATTCAGGATCACCCCCATGCTCACCGCAAACTCCGAATTTAAGATATTTATTCGACATTCTACCTTTTTGCATCGAATCAAGTATTACACTACCCACCCCCTCTTCATCTATTGTCTGAAAAGGATCTTTGTCAAAAATACCCGCATCCTTATACTCCTGTACAAAATGCGATAAATCATCCCGGGAAATTCCATAAATAGTTTGAGTCAAATCATTTGTACCAAAGCTAAAATAATCTACTTCTTTTGCTATTTTATCTGCTATAAGAGCTGCTCTTGGGAGCTCTATCATAGTCCCAATTTTATATTCAATAGCATCATTCATATCTATCATTACACTTTGGGCAACTTCTTGTATCAAATTTTTTAGAATCAGCAGTTCTTTTATGTTGGAAATAAGAGGAAGCATGATTTCAATGTTAACAGGTATATTCTCTCTTTTAGTTCTAATTGCAGCAAGGAAAATTGCTGTGACTTGCATTCTATATATATCTGGATGGGTAATCCCAAGTCTACTCCCTCTGTGACCAAGCATTGGGTTTATTTCGGACATTTGTTCGAGTTGTTGCAATACTATCTTTACTTCAGTACCCATATGCTCAGCAAGAAGCCTAATTTCATCTGATTCTTTGGGTAAAAATTCATGCAAAGGAGGATCTAGTAATCTGATATTTAGAGGTTTGCCTTTTAATGTTGTAAGAAGAGATGCAAAATCATCTGCGTGAAGATCAAGTATTTGATCCATAGCTCTTTTTCTGCTTTCTCCTATTGGTAGCATAATGATCTGCCTTATTAGGCTAATTTTCTCATCGTCAAAAAACATATGTTCTGTACGACATAGTCCTATGCCTTCGGATTTAAAAAGCATAGCCATTTCTACATCCTGAATAGTTTCAGCATTGGCCCTGATATTCATTGTCTTAATTTCATCTGCCCAGTCTAGAATGGACCCAAACTCTTGTGATATTTCAGATTTGACTACTTCAAGTTTTCCTTTATATATTTTTCCGGTTGAGCCATCAATAGTCACCTCATCTAGCTCATTTAATATATGCTCCCGTATTTGAGCTTGATTTTTTGCAAAATCAATATGCAAATCAGTGACCCCAGAAATGCATGGCCTACCAATACCTCTGGCAACTACGGCAGCATGAGATGTAAGACCGCCTCTGGCAGTTACTATTGCTTTAGAGATGGACATGCCGTGAATATCCTTTGTGCATGTCTCTTGCCTAAATAAAATGACATCATATTCTTTGGAATATTTATCAGCGGCCTCAGAAGTAAATACCACTCTTCCTGTGGCAGCTCCCGGTGATGCTGGTAGTCCGAGGGTAATAGATTCAACTTCGATGTTTTTTGGTAATGAGGGATGAAGCAACAGGTCCACTTTCGAAGCATCGATTCTTAGCATCGCCTCTTTTTGTGATATAATACCTGAGGAGGCCATATCATATGCGATTTTTACAGAAGATCTTATAGTGCGTTTACCGGATCTAGTTTGCAAAATATATAATATGCCAGATTCTATAGTAAATTCTATATCCTGCATATCTCTATAATACTCTTCTAATTTTTTGCAAATACCTCTTAACTCCTTAAATTGCTTAGGCATCAATAATTCTAGAGAATTAGGACTACTACATATTGAATAGGGAGTTCTCTTGCCTGAAACTATATCCTCACCTTGAGCATTATCTAAATATTCACCATATATTTCATTTTCTCCATTCACCGGATTGCGTGTAAACAACACCCCCGTGCCTGAATTTTTATCAAAATTCCCAAATACCATTACCTGAACCGTAACCCCGGTACCTATGTTATCTGATACATTATTTAATTTTCTGTATATTTTTGCTCTCTGACTATTCCAAGAATTTATTACCGCTTTAATAGCAAGATCAAGTTGTTTATGTGGAGATTCTGGGAATTCCAAGGAGTGAGCTTTGAGTACTTTTTTATATTGCTCAATCAGAGCCTTTAGCGCTTCTATATTATGCGGGTTTTTTGAGCTTGTCTTATTACCAACAAAGCCTTCTTTTGTGGTGGCAAGAATAGTAGAATCAAGCCCTAGTACTACGTTCGAAAAAATCTCTATAAATCTTAAATAACAATCATAAGCAAAAGCCTCATTTGTTTTTATTGCAAAACCCCTTACAATCTCATCATTCATTCCTAAATTTAAAATTGTATCCATCATACCGGGCATTGATACTGCAGCTCCAGATCGCACTGATAATAAAAGGGGAGAAGAAGGATCTCCAAACTTCTTAGAATATCGTTTCTCAAGTCGCGTGATATGACTCATGAGCTCATTCTCTAAAAATGTATAAATATCAAAATTATCCTTAAAGTAATTATTACACACTTCCTTTGTAATAGTGAATCCTCCTGGAACTGGGAATCCGATTTTGGCCATAGTAGATAGGTTATACCCTTTAGTGCCGAGCATAAGCTTACCCTGCTGAGGAGACAAATCTACCTCATCTTCAAAATTATATATATATTTCACTTACAATACCCTCGCGCTTGCAAAATTTACTAGTTCTCTTAAATATCTTTCTGCTTCTGGTTGTGTGATCAGTATTTGATCAAGGTAAGAGATGCATATTTGATGTAATTCATCCATTTTTTCCTGCAGTCTTAATATAATGTGATATTTTTTTAGCAAAAAAATCACATGACCTAGGTCTTCTGGAGATTTGGCCTCAAGATTGAGGAAGAGATTTTCTATATAATTTTGATCCTCAAGATCCGCAACCTCCCTAAGATATATAATAGGAAGAGTAATTTTGGATTCATAAAAATCATCTCCTATATTTTTGCCAATATATTGAGTGTCTGAATAATAATCCATTATATCATCTTTGATTTGATATATTAGTCCTAAATATATTCCAAACATTCCGACTAATCTTTGATTCTCTGATGTTGCATTAGCAATTATTGCCCCTACTTTACAT
>CAYGNF010000043.1:0-7838 GCA_964351245.1 uncultured Rickettsiaceae bacterium
CCCCATCACACCCGCCGTGATATAGAAAAAACTACCTGTGACGGCACTTGCAGATATCAGAAAATCTTGTTATTTTGGTGTTTGCTAGGTGAGGGCAATGAGTTTATGAATTCGGTCAGATCTGAAAAGAAGCAGTCGCAGTAAGTGTAATTGGGTCTCACCTAGCGCCGTTGTACAGAAAATACAATTATTATACAATGCCACGTCTTAATAAAATAAAATCTACCGCCAACAATCATCTCGCAAGAAATCAATTTATATATTTCCTTATAGAAGCGACTTGCACTGCACGCGGAATCTCCGAATGATTAATTTACTTGACCTAGTTTTGATATCAATATTTACTATATCAACCTTAATAGGCGGCATAAGGGGCGCAATCATTAGCATAATTAATATTTTTTTAGGCTGCGCAATTATTATCATTGCTATTTTGATTGAACCATTATCCAACGATGTAATCAAAGAATATATCTCTATACCTGTAGTATCTGGGGTTTTATCTTCTGCACTTTCTTATTTTTTATCAAGTATTATTATTAGCTTTATCGCATCTCAAATTAGGCAGGGTGTTTCTAATTACACTAAAGGATTTTTAGATAAATTAATCGGATTATTGGTGGGATCTTTAAGAGGAATCGCGATATGTTTTTTGATATTTGTTTCTCTAGGTGCTGCATCTTCTGGGAGTTATATAGGAGCAAAATCACTGTGGGATGTTTTTGCAAAAATTGATCCACAGCAATATCCTAAGTGGTTAAAAAAGGGGTATCTTTTTCACCCTCTCCAAGATTCTTTGGTATACGCGATAGAATGTAGCGAAGATAGTATGTTTGCAAATTATCTCTCTACCATCAATTTACCATCTCCATCTGGATCAGGCGCTGAGATAGAAGATAGTCAGATGAAGCAAGAGGAGAGCACTGATCATAATATAAATTCATCAAATATTATAGATCAAGTGCAAAAACAGCTTCTACCTGAGTTAGAAAAAAGCGTGATGCATTAACTTAAGTATTCGAGGCAAAAGGTAGATTTCACTCATCTTCCAATAAAGTTAGATCTACCCTTACATCTTCGATCTACTAAGTTTTTATAGCCACTATTTTATTGGGTACCATAATCATAATCATTTGCTTTCCTTCAAGCTTTGGCTCATATTCTATCTTTGCTTTTTCTCCGGCAGTATCGATGATTTTACGAAAAACAGCATGACCAAGTTGATTGTGTACTATTTCTCTACCTCTAAACATCATTGATACCTTTACTTTATCTCCATCGTCAAGAAATTTGATTATATTCCTGATTTTGATATCAAGATCACCAGAGCCTATATTAGGTCTAAATTTCATCTCTTTTAGAGATATTGTTTTTTGCTTTTTTTTGCCACCCTGTAACTTCTTCTTCGTTTCGTATTTAAACTTTCCGAAGTCCAGTATTTTACATACAGGAGGGTCAACGTTTGGTGAAATTTCTACTAGATCTAGACCATTTTTGCTTGCTGCGATCAAAGCCTCAGAAATTGATACTATGCCTACCATAGAGCCTTCTGAGTCTACTAGTCTGACTTTTTGAGCCCTGATTTCTTTATTGGCTCTTGGAAAATTAGATTTTGATATAATATCCTCTTTATTTAATTAAAATATTTTTTGTTTTCATTATGAATCTGTTCAATCAAATCTCCGTAAGTCATTTGTACTGTTTCATTAGTACCAAACTTTCTTACTGATATTCTATTATCTTCCACTTCTTTGTGTCCTATAATAATAATATAAGGATATTTTTGATGAGACATCATTCTAATCTTATAATTAATCTTTTCATTAGAAATGTCAAGATCACAACGCACTTTTGTAGATTCTAGTTTGTCTTTTATCCCTATTGCATAATCATTAACAGATGTTGTTACAGTTGCAATCCCTACTTGAATGGGAGCGAGCCATATAGGAAAATTGCCAGATGTATTTTCAATAAATATTCCCATAAATCTTTCAAAAGTACCTATTATTGCTCTGTGGAGCATTACCGGTCTCTGTTTGTGACCATGGTGATCTATATAATTTGCATCCAATCTTTCAGGCAACACAAAATCTACCTGAAGTGTACCGCATTGCCACTCCCTTCCTATTGCGTCAGTTAATACGAATTCTAGTTTAGGGCCATAAAATGCTCCTTCTCCAGGATTGAGAGTATAATTATATCCAGCTTCACTCACTGCGCTTCTTAAAGATTCCTCTGATTTATCCCAAATATCATCACTTCCAGCTCTAATCTTAGGCCTATCGGAAAATTTAATTTTAATTTCTGTAAATCCTAAATCATTATACATTTCAGTTAAAAGGCGACAAAATTCTATGGTTTCCTGGTTGATCTGATCCGGAGTACAAAATATATGAGCATCATCTTGTACAAAATTTCTTACTCTAAGCAATCCATGCAATGCACCCGATGCCTCATTTCTATGACAAGACCCAAATTCCGACATACGTAAAGGTAGATCTCTATAACTTTTTACACCCTGTTTAAAAATTTGAACATGACATGGGCAATTCATTGGTTTTAGGGCCAAAAATTTATTATCTATTTGTGTTGTAAACATATTTTCGCCGTACATTTCCCAGTGGCCAGAATCCTCCCATAAAGCCCTATCAAGAAGCATCGGAGTTTTAACTTCCAAGTAACCCTTTTTGTCTAATTTGCTTCTGATGTATGATTCAAGTAGTCTATACACAGTCCATCCTTTAGGATGCCAAAACACCATCCCTTGAGCCTCCTCTTGCATATGGAATAAACTCAATTCTTTGCCGAGTTTTCTGTGGTCTCTTTTTTCTGCTTCTTCGAGCATAAATAAATAATTTTGCAATTCTTCTGCAGTTGGAAATGCTGTGCCATATATTCTTTGTAGCATTTCATTTTTACTGTCTCCTCTCCAATATGCGCCGGCTACCTTCATAAGCTTGAAATGTTTAAGATACCCAGTATTTGTAGCATGAGGGCCTCTACATAGGTCTATAAATTTACCTTGCCTATATATTGAAATAATCTCACCTTCTGGCAAATCAGATATTATTTCAGCTTTGTAATGCTCACCTATTGACTTGAAATATTGAATCGCTTCATCACGAGCCCATTCTTCTCGAATAAATTGCTCATTTCTTGAAATAATTTCCCTCATTTTGTTTTCTATTAATCCAAGGTCTGATCCAGAAATAGAGTACTCGCAAGCGATATCGTAATAAAATCCACTATCTATAGAAGGGCCAATAGTAATTTGAGCTTTAGGGTAAAGTTCTTTAATTGCTTCTGCAAGAATATGCGCAGTATCATGTCTAATAAATTCAAGTGCCTCAGGATCCTTGATAGTAATAATTTTGATATAACAATCTTTGTTAATGGGTCTTGTAATGTCAAAATCTTTCCCATCCACCTTCAGAAATAGAGCTGATTTTGCTAGGGATTTAGATATGCTATTTGCAATCTCCAATCCATTGATATTATTATTATACTGCTTGACAGAATTATCTGGAAAAGTGATATTTATCATTTGATTAAAAAGCGCGCCTTACAAAAATGTTGAAGAATCATCATATTGCATATAAAAATAGAGTTTGTCAATAATTTGGAGAATATTATGATGTTTATGCCCCATTGGCCAAAAGATTTTTTACGCAATCTTGCTACAAAAGATTTATCGAGAACGGAGATTATCCTAGAAAAATTAGGCAATCCTCATTATAGCTTACCTCCTACTATTCATATAGCGGGCACAAACGGCAAGGGGTCAACATGCGCTATGCTGAAATCTATATTAGAAGCATCAGGTATGGTTGTGCATATGTATACTTCTCCTCACATTGTATATTTTAATGAAAGAATAACAATATCTGGAAAAGCTATTTCTGATCAATTGATTTTTGAATATATGGAACAAGTCAGAAAGGTCCACGAAGAGCTCGAGTACATCCCATCATTTTTTGAAGCAGTTACTGCTTGTGCATTTTATGCATTTAGTAAAAATCCTGCTGATGTACTGATACTCGAGACAGGCCTTGGGGGCAGGTTAGATTACACTAATGTAATACCAGACCCGGTAGCCACCATTATCACACCGGTATCATATGATCATATGGAGTATCTAGGTGATACAATTGCCATGATAGCAAGAGAGAAGGCTGGAATTATTAAGAAAGGGGCTAAATCTATAATATCTCTACAAGAACAAGACGCTATGGATGTTTTACTAGAAGTAAGCGAAAAAATCAGCGCAGAAACTATTGCATATGAATTCGATTATATACCCAAAAAAACTGCTTCTGGGTTTAAATTTTATTCTCAGATGGGGGATATAGAAATTGATACAATGAGCTTGCAGGGAGATCACCAAATCGTCAATGCCAGCGCTGTCATTGCATCTACTTTATCTTTAAGAGAGTATTTTGATATAAGTAACGATGCTATAAAAACAGGGATTGCTAATGCATATTGGCCCGGTAGACTTCAAAAACATTCTTTGGCTAAGCTTAAAAATGGCAAGGGTTTACACTGCTTTCTTGATGCTGCTCATAATATAGGAGGGGCTATATCGTTAAATAATTGGATAATAGATCAAAAGCTAAAGAAACCCCTGATAATTTTTGGATGCACAAAAAATAGAGATATAGTATCATTATTATCTCAGTTTACAGAATCTAGGCCTAGATTCTTTGTAGTTCCTGTATTATCTGAGCCACTTAGTTACTCATCTGAGAGCATTTTTCAAATTGCGAAAAATGCTAATATCGATGTGGAGCCCAAAGATTCACTGATTCTTGCATTAGAAGAAGCGATTTTAGAAGGATATGGTAATGAGATCATTATCTGCGGATCTATATATTTACTATCAGACTTTTTTAAACTTTAGATACATAGATTGCAAAAGAAATAGGATTGAATGATCTGTTATCCAACAAATAAATGGATTTATCTATATTTGCTGAATTTCCTGAGTAACCACACTATATTTTATGAGTATATAATTACTAGGCTATATCCTTTACCTTACTTGACTGGGTAATCACATTTTCATTTGTGACTACTCTATCATTATATATATAGTTTTTTTTTGATATTTTTCTTGCTTTGTCTAAGAGTAACACCGGAATACCATCCTTGATCGGAAAAGCAAGCCCCGCTTCTTCGCTAATTAACTCCTGAGAGTCCCTATCATACTTAAGAGGCGAACGGGTCACTGGGCATACTATTATCTTTAATAGTTCTGTTGAAATTTCTATCATTCTAATTACCTAAAGAAGCTTTTTTCCAAGTTAGTGGATTACCTGCAGTATCTAATACAAGGTCTCCCGAAGTCTCAAATTCTGCAGCGAAGAATGTACTAGTTTTCGTTACAAGCTTAACGGGCTTAATTTTTTGACCACTAAACAAAAACTCCCGAGCTTGTTCGCGGGAAGTAGGGTTATTCTTTGAAGCGGTTTTGGCTTTAGACATAATAATCTCGATTCTGTGATATGTTTAAGATTCCTCATCATCCATTGTTATAACAAATTTGTCAAGTATTAAATTTGTTTTTTGTATTTATGCCATAAGGTGCGTGGTAAGGACAAGATCTGAGTTTAGTTTTTCTTATCAGTGCTATTTGCCGCCTTATGCGCAAAGATAGATTCTAAAATTTGATCCTGGATATTATGGGCCTGATTCGGAGCATGAGAAACAAAAAGAGTGTTTGTATTACCTTTTTCACCCAAGCTTTTTAGTGTATCAAAATATTGTATCGTGAGTATAGTGCTCATAATTTCTCTAAATGGCATTTCCGGGGATTCATTTTTAATAATATCCATTGCCTGGCTTAACCCCTCAATAATTGCAGTTCTTTGTCCCGCAACACCCTTACCCTGGAGTATATTTGCCTCAGCTTCTCCTTCTGCATGCTTAATGCGCATAATTTTGTCGGCTTCGGCCTTCTCGCCTGCAGCCATTCTCAGTCTTTGAGCAGTGTTAATTTCATTCATTGCATGCTTAACATTCTCATTTGGATCTATATCCGTGACTAAAGCCTTAATAATTTCATAGCCAAATTCTCTCATGATACCGTCAAGTTCTTTTTTTACATCTATGGCTATCTCATCTTTTTTAGCAAAAAGTGCGTCAAGTTCTATTGAAGGTACTTTTGCCCTTATCACATCAAAAACAAATGATTCAATCTGAGCCGATGGAGAAAATAATTTATAGCAAGCTTCATATATTTTAGATTCTATGACAGCAAATTGCACAGCTACTTTCACTTTTACAAAAACATTATCTTGAGTTTTGGTTTCAATAATTACATCGAGTTGTTGGATACGTAGACTCAGTGCCCCAGCCTTAGATTCCAGCATGGGAATTAAAAAATTCAAACCTGGATATGCGATTCTATTAAATTTTCCGAGCTGCTCTACAACGACTACATTTTGTTGATGCACAACAAATATACATTGAGCCAATATCGTTCCAGCAATGGATAATAATACTAGTAAAAATATCATAACACGTTCCTATAGTTTAAGCACTTACTTACTTTAATTTTAGAGTAAACAATTCCTTCAGTAAAGCTTTTATTGCATTGATACCTATTTTATGCTTATATTACTTTGAGGTAAAATACTTACGAGAGTATTTTTAGATATCTAATTAAGCTACAAAATCAAAATCTTTATCCATTTCTATATAAGTTCTTATTCTGTGCATTAAATTTTGAAAGTAATGTAAATTATGATGAGTCATCAAAATAGAACCCAGCATCTCATTGACTTTTACGAGGTGATGCACATATGCTTTAACATAATTTTTACAAGAATAACATATGCATCCTGGCTCAATAGGAGAATTGTCATCTTTAAATTTGTGATTTCTAATATTGATGGGGCCATTTTTAGTAAAAGCTTGCCCATTTCTACCTGACCTAGTAGGAATCACGCAATCAAACATATCTACCCCCAGTCTTACTGCTTCTATTATATCTAGAGGTTTTCCGACACCCATTAAATATCTTGGTTTATTTTCAGGAAGCATAGAAGGAGCATATCCTAACACATCTATCATTGCATCAAATCCTTCTCCCACCGCAAGGCCTCCTATAGCATATCCATCAAAATCTAGGCTAGATATGTAATCTGCCGATCTTTTGCGTAAATCTTGATAAATACTACCTTGGACAATTCCAAATTGACCGTAACCCTCTCTTTTAATAAAAGCATCTCTAGATCTTTTGGCCCATCTATTTGTGAGCTCCATGGACACTTCAGCATCTTCATGACTTGCTGGATAAGGCGTACATTCATCGAAAGCCATAGTAATATCTGAGCCAAGAAGGCGCTGTATTTCAGTAGATTTTTCTGGCGAGAGCATATGCTTACTTCCATCAATATGAGAGTTAAATAGTACACCTTCCTCTGTAATTTTGCGCAGTAAGCTTAATGACATTACTTGAAACCCCCCTGAATCAGTCAGTATAGGCTTTTGCCAATTCATTATTTTATGCAAACCTCCAAGCTGCTCTACAAGCTCTGCTCCAGGTTTTAACATAAGATGATATGTATTTCCTAGTATAATATCCGCCCCAATCTCTTCTACTTGCTCAGGTAACATACCCTTGACTGTCCCCCTGGTGCCAACTGGCATAAAAGCTGGAGTTCTGATATTGCCATGTTTAGTGCGTAAAATACCAGATCTTGTCTTTTTGTGTGTAGTTAAAATTTCAAATTGTAAACTCATATTGATTTTTACTCTACTCTTGCCTTGTTATCATCATTGCATCACCGTAACTTAAAAATCTATAATTTTGCTCTATTGCATGCTCATATGCA
>CAYGNF010000044.1:0-7327 GCA_964351245.1 uncultured Rickettsiaceae bacterium
TGAAAAATAACTGAGGCGTGTTATTATTCAAATATACTAGTACAGAAATTGCAATGGTTATATCCATTAATTGCAATGATCTCGCAAGTAATAAGATATGCTCTTGAAAAATAAACTCATAGTAGCATTATTGAATTTTTACTAAAGACTAGTGCCATACTAATTTACATATTATTCACACCGGTAGATCCAAATCCCTTAACTCCTCTGTGAGTCTCCTTATCTTCGAAAGACTCTTCTATAAAATCTAAGGTTTTATGTTCTGCTACTACCATCTGAGCGATTCTCATGCCATTTTCTATAATAAATGGTACTGATCCGTGGTTTATTAAAATCACTTTAAGCTCTCCTCTATAGTCTGCATCTATAGTTCCTGGACTATTGAGTACAGTGATCCCATGCTTTGCCGCAAGGCCTGACCTTGGACGAATCTGAGCTTCAAATCCTTCTGGTAACGCAATGGCAATGCCGGTAGGAATAACATTAATTGCACCAGCTTGCAGCTCTATATTTTCTGATATACATGCAGATAAATCTAAGCCCGCACTTGATATAGTAGCTTGAATTGGAATTATTGCATCTGAGGCAAGTTTTTTTATTTTAATTTTCATAATATATATCCTTATTTTAAACTTAGTAATTCTTCTTTGGTGCTTGTAAAGCCAGATTTAATCCATATATTTTCTAAATATCGCTTTCTTGCTCCAAGGGTAATGCCTGTATATCCAAGCGCCATCATCTCGCCCGAGGTAACTGGCATCTTTGGGGGCGCCTGATTATGCATATCTGCAATCGCTTTTATCAATTGCGTGCTCTCAATTTTCCCTAGTACATAGCATATAAGTAAAAAATTATTTATATATTCTGGTTTGTAATACCATGATTTACATATTGCAAAATAAATATATTTTACTGTCTCTAGCTCGAATATCTCACAAAGAAAGTCATAGCAGTAGATAAATGATGTAATATCACGATTTGAAAATTTTGAAAATCTTAAATTCTCTTCTGAGATTTTTTTACCAGAAATAAATAATAAAAACCCTAATCTCAGACTCTGAAGATCAATCCCCGGAGTATCAAGCACCCAGTCTTCTTGAAAGATTTGCTCTTCAAATTTTAATAAATCTCCAATACCTTGTTTTGCTATAGGTAACACATATTCTAACAGGCCGCATTCATGCATTGAGGTAAATATGTAGCTAATATTTTTCTTGCATTGTAAGATCTTACGGAGTTCATGATATATCCTTTCTTTAGAAAGAATTTTAAGACCGCTTACTAAATTTTTACATACGCGTAATCCCTCTAGATCCAGAGATCTAGCGTAATATGCAGAAAATCTGAAAAAGCGCAATATTCTTAAGTAATCCTCTGCGATCCTCTCCTTCGGATCTCCGATGAATCTTACTAGATTATTTTCTAAATCCGACACCCCTCCAAAATAATCGTATAAAATGCCTGTAGTAATATCATAACTCATGCTATTGATTGTAAAATCCCTTCTTGCGCTATCTTCTTCAAAATTCTTTGTATATTCTACAACCACCCTTCTACCATCGCTTGATATGTCTTTGCGCAAGGAAGTGATTTCTATCATTCTTTCTTTAGTAACAAGAGTGATGGTGCCAAACTCTATTCCAGAGGGTATAACTTTATATCCCGCATTCTCGAATAATCTTACTGCATCGTTTGGGCCAGAAGCGATAGCAAGGTCTATATCAGAAGGGCTCGATCCTAGAAGCACATCCCGAACAGCTCCACCAACTACTCTGATCTCTATGCCTGCATGCTTGCATATTTCAAAAATTTTTCTCAGTTCCTGCGACTTAAAATCTAGATTTATTTTCATGTTGTTCTACATAAAATTTGAATATTTGGTGCCGGAAAAGGGATTCGAACCCCCGACCCACACATTACGAATGTGTTGCTCTACCAACTGAGCTATACCGGCTTAGGTACAATATATAATAAAAACAATCAGTATAAATTACCATGATTATCAGAAAAAAATTAGAGACGAGATTATTTATCCTATTCTCTATTATATATCTGAAATTTTTATTATCGCGTGTCTTTTTTTTCCAACCGAAAGTTTTATCGATCCTTCGTTACCGATAAAAGAAGGATATACTATCGTAGCTTCATCTTCAATCTTCTCATTATTTATCTTGAATCCGCCAGCTTTGATTAATTTTTTTGCCTCTGATTTAGATGAGCATAACCCTGCTCTACAAGCAAGCTCAGAAATAATGATACCATTTTGTAGCTCATTTTTTGAGATCACAATTACAGGAAGATCGCCCCCTACTCCACCTTCTTCAAAAACTTTTTTTGCAGTTTCTGCAGCATTTGTAGCTGCATCTTCACCGTGGCATATAGATGTAAGTTTGCAAGCTAGGAATTTTTTAGCTTCATTAATGTTGTTTTGCGCGAGCGATTCAAACTCTATTTGTGCATCTTGATCAAATTCTGCGTATAATTTAGCAAACCTAATAACATCACTATCTTCAATATTTCTCCAATATTGATAATATTCATAAGGCGAAAGCATTTCTTCATTCAGCCATACTGCCCCATTGACTGATTTACCCATTTTTGCGCCCGAGGAAGTTGTAAGGAGGGGGGTGGTAAGTCCGAACACGTTTTTGCCTATTTTTTTTCTTGTCAGTTCAATACCCATCACAATATTGCCCCACTGATCACTTCCTCCAAGCTGTATCGCGCAATTATAATGCTTAGCAAGATGCATAAAATCATATGCTTGTAATAACATATAGTTAAACTCAAGAAATGTAAGATTTTGCTCTCTGGCGAGCCTGGTTTTTACGGAATCCATACTAATCATACGGCCAATAGAAAATTCTCTTCCATACTCTCTTAAAAAATCCAGATACTTAATATGATCTAGCCATGTACTATTATCTAAAATTATAGCATCAGCAGCCCCTTCTCCAAAAGAAATAAATTTTGCAAGACTTTTGGTGATACCCCTAATATTTCTAGCTATATCCTCATCAGTTAGAGCCTTTCTAGCCTCATCTTTATCAGTGGGATCTCCTACTCTTGAAGTAGCTCCTCCTACAATCACAATAGGTTTGAGGCCATATTTTTGCGCAAGTCGCAGTATCATGATTTGCATTAAGCTCCCAATATGCAAAGACTCAGCAGTGCAATCAAACCCCACATATATAGCAGGCTTCTCTAGTTGTATCAGCGTAGTAAGATTATCTAAATCGGTGCATTGGTAAAAATAACCCCGAGATTTAAACTCATCTAAAAATGTCATAATGGTAATACTCAGATCTTATTTTAGATATTTGGGCTAAATATATTATATTTTCCATTTCATTGCAATGAGCGATAGTGGATTATTCACATATATCGTTCTTTATCATAATCTAGGATATTATTACACTGCAAATATAATATTCTCAAAAATTAATGTAGTTTTATTGACTTTTATAGATATTTCATCAAAACTTATTATATAAGAAATATTTAATTATAGCTTAAGTAAATCTTTGATAGAATAAATACTAACGTATTATGCAAGACAGCGATAATAAAACAAATAAATTAAAGGATAGTAATAATCAAGATCCAGATATGAGGTCTAAGTATCATGAATCACCAGCCTATTATATATGGATAGGAAGAGAAGACCAGGATCCTTATAGAGTAAAAACCTAAAACATTGGAGGACTTGCCGCTACTCAACAATGCTTTAAAAACCTAACTGGCCTCTTACCATATCTCAGATCGATATTTACTTCCCAAATAGGCTAAAATTCGGTAGGTAAATATGATTCATGGTACAGTTCGGGGAATGTTCTCCGAAGTGGCGGCAAATGGCCTTTATCTTCACACTGGTCCTTGGACTAAGTAAATTAGAATTTTTATTCGACATAACATAATCTATTTGGATTCCCTTAAATATTTATATAAAGTCTCTCTGCTAATACTCATATCCCGCGCTATATCACTTTTTTTATTTCCTTTAGATACCCGCTCTTTAAGTAACATTACCTCTTCTTCTGTAAGAGCTGGTTTACGTCCTTTATAAACACCCTTTTTTTTAGCAATGGCAATACCTTCCATTTGTCTTTCTTTAATCAAAGATCTCTCAAATTCTGCAAATGCACCCATAACTGAAAGAAGCAGGTTAGACATAGGAGAATCTTCTCCAGTAAATTCCAAATTCTCTTTTATGAATTTCACTTTGATCTGCTTTGAGGTAAGGCTTTTGACTAAATGGCGTAAATCATCAAGGTTTCTTGCCAAGCGATCCATGCTATGGACAATTATTGTATCACCATCTCGAACGTAAGAAATCATTTCAGAAAGTGCGGGCCTTGCAATTGATTTGCCTGATATTTTATCCTGAAATACTTTATCTAGTTTTAGACCTTCTAACTGGCGATCTAGATTCTGGTCTATGCTGCTAACTCTGATATACCCTATAAATTTTCCAGTCATAAGAATCAGTCATTACTACTTACAATTTTTAGGTAGCCTTTATCCCCATAATTAATAATTTTTTTATCCACGGTCATTAGATATGAACCGTTAGATCTACTAGAGGCTATGATTAGCCTATCGGCTGGATCTCTATGTTCATAATTTGGCAATGAGGTGCTTTCTAATAAAATTGGTATAGATAAATCTATGAGATTTAATCCTGGAATAGAAAGTATTTTATCGATAAGTTCATTTAAGCTCATAGAAAAAACGGCTTTGCCTTTGTTAAAAAGCATGGAAATCTCCCAAATGGATATGCTAGAAATAAATAATGCATTTCTATCTCTTGCTTTATCTATTATACTTACCTGCTTTTCAGTCAGATTTATTCCTTCGGCATACCATATGATAATATGAGTATCTAATGTAATTTTAAGGGCTAAATTCTTATTATCAAAATTATCTTCAATTTTTATATCCTCATTCATTGGTTTACTTCCCATTCATCTTCAAATGTCGTATTCACAATATCATCATTAATTTTGATACTTCCCTTCAAAAAACCAAAATAGCTTTTCTTTTTTTTATCCCCATTATCCAAAGGGATAACTTGGGCAATAGGTATCTTTCTTTTTGTAATTACAAAAGAACTATGCTTATTTTTTACTTCATCAACTAAACTTAAAAAATACTTTTTGAAGTCACTAGCGGATATTTCATTTTTAGTTTTTGACATAATAATAATTTTTTACTTATTTGTGTTTTTATTATAATCTATAAATAATATTACAGCAACATATTACTTATGGTCATATTATTAATATAATAAGTCATTAAAACATAGTCATATTAATAGATCTGTCTAGTTAGAATCATAGAGATATTATACAATACGTCAAGTAATATAAAAACTAATCCTAAACTGACGTATTTTTATTATTTTAAGATTGTCAGTTTAGACTACACTCTAGATAGACAAAAATATTACTAGCAAATATGTATTCCTACAAACAAAAAGTACAATAAATATTGAGGATATAATTGCACAGTTACAAAGGAACCTAAAAACAACCTTATACACCTAGAAATATAAAGTTATACAGGGCATTTTGGTTTACCGGCGGGGATTGATGTGGCTACACTAATGCGGACAAATAGTTTAACATAAAATAGACGTAAACTAAGAGGAACTAATGACAGAAAGCAAGAAGAAAAGTAACCGTATGTTCAGAGAAGAATTCTATGCTAGAAATGACATCCTGGATGAATCAGTTGGCGCTTGGAAATACGAGCTTATCCGGGCGGTACATAAATATAATTCTTATAGACCCCACAAAGCTCTTCATTATTTAACCCCTCAGCAGTATCTTGCAAGCTTAGCTGAGGTCTCAGCGCAGTCCAATATTTACTGAACCCTTACAATTCTATCTTGCTAAATTGATAGTGAATTGGTATAAGAAGTAGTCTTGCCCTCTCTATAACCCCCCTAAAAAACATTTTTTTAGCTGACGGGGCGCTGAAACTCTATCGATAAATAATTATTGATATTTTCCGATCATTCCTCTAATATTGAACTACAATCCTTTTTTAGCGGATATTTATGGAGCGCAATCCAATGATACCTAGATTACTTAATTTACCTAAGAGGCAAAGTTACTTTCTTTTTGGCCCAAGAAATACTGGAAAAAGCACGATAATCAGTAGGCTTTATAATAAAAATAATAGCATTATCTTTGATCTCCTTGATCCACTTTTAGAAGATAGATTTTCTAGGGATCCATCTGAATTATCTAAAATTATTAAAGCGTTGCCAGAAGAGATAGAATATGTGGTTATAGATGAGGTACAAAAAATACCCAAACTGCTTGATATTGTTCATCATTTAATTGAATCCACGAGTAAATACTTTATATTGACAGGCTCTAGTGCGCGCAAATTAAAATATGGTGGTTCAAATTTATTAGCCGGTAGAGCTTTCGTGTATTACTTATATCCCTTTAGTTTTATAGAGACCGAAGAAAAATTTAATTTAGATGATGCTCTGCACTGGGGATTATTGCCTAAGGTAGTCAGCCTAAGTACTACTAAAGAAAAAAAGAAATTTTTAGATTCTTACTCTCATACTTATATTAAAGAAGAAATTTGGGCTGAGCAATTTATCAAGAATTTAGACCCATTTCGCAAGTTTCTTGAGGTAGCTGCACAAATGAATGGGAAAATTATTAATTTTCATAAGATTGCATTGGATGTAGGGGTAGATGATAAAACTATCAAAAAATACTATAGTATACTGGAAGATACGTTGATTGGCTTTTTTTTGGAAGCTTTTAGCCACTCTGTAAGAAAATGTTTAAGTAAAAAACCAAAGTTTTATTTCTTTGATCTTGGAGTTGCAAGATCTTTGGCTAGAATATTAACAGTACCAGTAATACCCAAAACTTCTTTATATGGAAATAGTTTTGAGCATTTTATTATTTTGGAATGTATAAAACTCTCTTCATATTACGATAATGACTATAAATTTAGTTACTTTATGACTAAAGATGACGTTGAAGTAGATTTGGTTGTAGAACGCCCCGGCAAGCCATTGTTACTGATAGAAATTAAAAGCACTGATAATGTTACTAAAGAATCTATCTCTTCATTTATTAATTTAACAAAAGATTTTGAAGAATGTGAGGTAATATGCTTATCAAATGATCCTTTTGCTAAGATAATAGATCATGTCACAATATTACCATGGAAAGAAGGCATAAAAAAATTATATTACTCGAATTCTACGTAAATCGGACCAGCGTGAAGATAAATGCGATTTGCCGCCACTTGTACTGAATTATTGATTTTAGGAAGTACCGAAAGTCATGAT
>CAYGNF010000045.1:0-6727 GCA_964351245.1 uncultured Rickettsiaceae bacterium
AGGAGACTTTGTCAAAGGGGTAGATAGTAAGAGAGTAGTAATTAAAATCAGAGAAAGGCAAAATATTACGACGCGTTTTTGAAAAAATCTATATAGAAGAGATGCTACCATAAGCCTTGCTTTACTTCACTATTAAACCCAACTTGAAAATACTTGCTGCACATCATCTATCTCCTCCAAAGCATTGATCAATTTTGATATTTTTTCATATTTTTCTTGATCGTCTATATTGTGAGGAGTTTGAGGTCTCCATCCTATACACGCTTCACTAGGCACGCCAAATTTTTCTATAGCATGACTAATAACAACATTAAAATCTTCTACGGAAGTGTAGAATATAGAGGATATTTCATTAGATTCTGCATCTATTGCTCCAATATCAATTGCTCCTTCTAGTAGCTGAGATTCATCCAAAGTTATAGAGTCATATATAATTATTCCAAGGCGATCAAACATAAAACTCACGCATCCTGTCTCTCCTAAATTGCCTCCATACTTATTAAAGGAGGCCCTTACATCAGAAGCGGTACGATTTTTATTATCTGTAAGAGCTTCTACAATAATTGGTACACCTCCTGATGCATATCCTTCATATCGTATTTCATGATATGTTGTTGAGGAATCATCATCCCCTGATCCAGAAGCTATAGCTTTATCTATCCTTTCTTTTGGAAGATTCATGTATTTTGCAGTAATAATTGCAGTACGAAGCCTAGGATTAAATTCGGGATCTGGTTGACCTGACTTTGCGGCAGTAATGATTTCTCGTACTAGACGAGTAAAGATTTTGGCTCTTTTTTTATCTTGTGCACCTTTTCTATGTTGAATATTTTTAAACTTAGAGTGCCCAGCCATTCTTATTTACCGCTATTTATGCCTATGAATTACTCTCCCTTTGGAAAGATCATAAGGAGTCATCTCTACAGTGACCTTATCGTTAGAAAGTATTCTAATTCTATTTTTTCTCATTCTACCGGAAGTGTGGCCAATAATTATATGGCCATTATCTAACTTAATTCTGAATGTAGCGTTTGGTAGTAATTCAGTAACTACTCCTTCAAATTCTATTAATTCTTCTTTTCCCATTCAATGTTGTATTTTATTGTTAGATTTTAATGCATATATTAGTGGCTCCCCGGGCAGGATTCGAACCTGCGACCAAACGGTTAACAGCCGTTTGCTCTACCACTGAGCTACCGAGGAACATTGCATAGATAATGTGTATATCAAAATATCTTCAAAATTGCTAGTATTTTTTTTGATAATCTGTATTTTTAATCCCATTGTCTCTTTCTCTTTATGATATAGAGGAGTGCTGCTTCTTAAAGTCGCATTAGCACAGCATCTAATATCAAAGATGCAGCTATAGAATCATCTAAATTATTTCTTTGTTTTCTATTAAATCCTGCGATTTGTAGCAAACTATCCGCTGCTCTTGTAGTTCTTCTTTCTTCTTGTAAAAATATAGGCAGGCTATAAGCATTTGCTAATTCATGAGCAAGCACGACTATTTTAGAAGAATTGGCACTTTCAGATCCATCTGTTCTTATAGGCAAGCCTAACACAATACCTATAACATTCTTGTCTTTTAATATTTTCTTTATCTTCTCTATAGTCTTCTTTTTGGAAAGATTTTCAATTATAGAAAGAGGGAGAGACATGGATCTATTAGGAGAACTGATGGCTATTCCTATTTTTTTGACCCCGTAATCTAATGATATGATAGGACCTTCTGAGCTCAAAGAAGCTGCAAATTCTTCAATAGAAGAATATACACTCATTTCTTTTTCTTATTTTTCTTGCCCATTTCATCTTCTTTGATATTTTTTTTGAATGCATTCAAACCTTTTGCTATATCAGTCATGATCTGAGGAACTCTACCCGCTCCAAATAGAAGAAGCACAATGATTAATGTGACTATTAGATGACTTAAACTTAAACCCATAACCTTGTGAATTATATTATTACCTAACTAGTACTATAGAATAAAATAATATTTTTGTAAATCTCTGTATCACAAGAAGGCGCTATATTACAATTATAACTCTTCTTACTTATCTCATATTAATTAAGTAGTGTGCTTAATCCGGATTTTACTGGACTTGCACTAATCTAGTAGGATAGATTTTTTGTTGAGCGCATATGTAATTAGCAGCTTCTATACGATTTTTGATATTAGTTTTATCGATCATAATGCCCATATTGCCAGTAAGCACTAGAGCAGAATCAATATTCATATTTTTTGCACCCTGTATATCTGTATGAAATGTATCTCCTATCATGAGCATCTTTTGCTCAGGAGAAGTATCGAAGCTCTTAAAGCATTCTTCATAAATTATAGGATTAGGCTTGCCTGCATAAATCACCTTGCCTCCCTGAGATTCATAACGCATTGCAAAATATCCTGAACATTTTCTGATTTTCCCGGAGTGAATTACTGCTCTATCAGGATTTGCAACAAGAATAGGTAGATTTTTTGTAAGAGAGTATGCGAGATGATCAGTAATATCATCCTCATTTTCGTGATAATCTTTGTACGCAGACAATAAGATTATATTAGCCTCGTCTATTGTATCCACTAGTTTTGCGCTAACTCCTGATAGTAATTCCGAATTTCGATCTTGACCTATATGGAATATACTCGGATGCTTTATTTGAAGATATTGTTCAGACTCAAGTAGCATTAATCTTGCAATCTCACCAGATGTAAATATGTGCTCATCGTCAATTTTGAGATTTTGCTCTACAAGGCTTTTAAGTGTTGTAGTTTTTAATCTTGGTGCATTAGATATTACTCGCACTATTTTTCTTTCTGATAGGTAATTATACAGCTCTTGCACACCTTGATAAAGTTTTTCTCCTTCATGCAATACACCCCATATGTCGAACAAAAATACATCGTAATCGTTAATTAGCGTGCTGAGATTTTCTATATTTTTAAACATATTACATCATATTTTTATTAATAAAAAGTGGCAATAGAATAAACACTATAAGTAAATATACATTATTTTGCGACAATAATAAATCTTTAATTTAGCAAGCCTGACCACTCAGGATCAGAAGATTGACTCGGTGTGTGTATTATGTGCTCATTCTGACCAGTGATATCAATATAATATATATTACTATGCCTTTTTTTAGTAAAGGCATTTCTACTTTCTTTAGTAAACATGACGATTCTTCCGCTTGGAGACCAGGTAGGGCCTTCCACCAAATACCCAGAAGCGATAGATCTTTCTTCAGACCCATTAGAGCGCATTACTCCTATAGAAAAGCCGCCACTAATTTTAGTAAAGGCTATAAAATCACCACTTGGAGACCATACAGGAGTAGCATAGATACCTTGACCATTACTAATTCTATGAACATTAGACCCATCGGCATTCATAACATATAACTGCCTTGTACCATTTCTATCTGAATTAAATACTATTTTTTTACCATCTGGAGAGTAGCTCGGGGAGGTATTAATAGAAAAATTATTAGTTAATTTTAATACTTTCCGAGTTGTTAAATTAATCTCAAATATGTTGGTATTACCCTTATTTGCTATAGAGAATATAGCCCTATTACCATCTGGTGAAAACTTTGGCGCAAAGGAAATGCCGGGAAAGCCTCCAAGCAAAGATTCACGTCCTGTTTTAATATCTTTAACAAATAGTTGTGGCTTATCTTTTTGATAACTAATATATAATATCTTATTTGCATCAGGGGAAAATCTAGGCGTAAGTGCTATTTTTTTGCCATCAGTGAGATATTTATGATTTTCACCATCAAAATCCATGATCGCAAGTCTTTTGATTTTATTACGACCATTATTCTGCTCAGCAATATATGCTATTCTTGTATCAAAATATCCTTTATCACCTGTAATTTTCTCATAAATTGCATCAGAAATTTTATGAGCTCCTCTTCTCCACAAATGCCCAGGTAATTCTAAAATCTCTTTATGAACAGCTTTTTCAAGAGTAGAATCCCATAGTATAAAACTTATCTCAAGTTTCTTATTTTTTACTTCGATATGTCCATTAAGTATCATTTGCGCTTTGATTTGCCTCCAGCTGGCAAATAATGGTTTGTGCACTACCCCAATATCTGTTTCTATGAAAGCAGCTTTAGGGATAATTTTAAAATAACTAGAGCTTGATAAATCACTTGCTACTACAGAAATGATCTTGTTCATCAAAGACTCAGAATTAGTAGTACCTGCTACAGAGAATTTGTTAATCGCAACTGGTATAGGGTCTATATAGCCTTCTGTGATTGTAATTTCCTTGATAGCAAAAGCAATATTTGCATACTGCGTTGCCAATATAAAGCAGCATAAAGTAAAGCTTCGTAACAATCTTTTCATATTATCTTCTCGTATCAAAATGTACATCTATTTCACGCCACTCATCATAGTCACTTTGATTTAAATTTTCAAGTGGAGAAGCATTCAAAGCAGCCCTTCTGACACTATCTCTTGTAGCATAGCACACAGATTCCTTACCAATAGGGCATTGCATTTTAATGACATTAGCTTGAGTGACAGTGCCATCACTATCTACAGTAATTCTGAGTGTAATTACTATAGCTTCTGTAGATGAAGCAACGGGCTGATTCCATTTTCGCATAATTTGCTGTCTAATAACTTCGTAATTAGTGAGAGATTCTGGTAGTTCTTCATCAAATTTACCAAAAGCATTATTCTGATCTTTGCTTTTTTCTCGGTTAACAAGATTGGTTGCATTGTTTCCAGTAGATGATTTTTCTAAGTTTTTAAGCAAAGAATCTAAATCTTTATCAGTTGTACTTCTTTTTTTATTTTCTTGTTTTTTTGCGCTTGGTTGTGCTTGCTTTTGATCTTTCTTATCCTTAATTACTTCTGTATCAATTTTCTTATCTTTTGCTGGCTCGGTATATTCTGTCCTATCTTTTGCTTGCGAAGAAGTCTGGCTCTTCTGTTCTACTTTATCTTTGGGATTTGATGAAGTTAGTGGTACTTCTTCTGGTTTATCTACTTTGCTCTTATTATTCTCTGATGCAGATGTAGGGGTAGCTATTAGATCGGGTTTTTGCGCTTCTTCTTTTACTATCTCTTTTTTGATATTATCTTTTACTGCCTTGAATTCCTTTGGAATAGTCTGTTTATTTTCTTTTGCATTATCATTATTAATAGATTCATCTTTTTGCACCTTCTTTGTGATTAGGTTATTCACCTTACCAACAGGTAAAATATCAAAGGCAATCACTCTTTCTTCTGGTAATTTTTTTGAGTAAAAATTTATACCAAATGCAAGAAGCATAATTAGTGCACCGTGTAGCACGATAGAAAGTAGAAAGAAGGGAAATAAATTATTCGCTCTCCTTCTCTTATTCATTTTGCTTTACAGTTGTAATTAAAGATACTTTTGTAAATCCTGCAATATTTATCATGCTAACCAAAGACACTACCTCTCCGTAAGAAACACTTTTATCCCCTCTTACAAAAATGCGAGTATCGTATTTTTGATTTACGATAGATTTTAATTTAGATATTAGCTCATTCTTATGAATTTTTGTATTCATTAGAAATATATTGCCTCCTTTATCAATACTAACTGATAAAGGCTCGTCATTTCCTGATAATGGAGCAGCTGCAGACTCTGGAAGATCTACCTTAATACCCGAAACAAGCATAGGAGATGCAATCATAAAGATTATCAACAATACGAGCATAACATCAACTACAGGCGTAATATTGATATTACTAATTGCAACCTTGCGCCTTCTACGAGAGCTGTTTGAATTGCCAGAGTTAAAATCAAAAGCCACTACAGCCTCTCTTCGTCTATACTTCTAGAAAGTATGGTATATAATTCGGTGATAAAATCATCCATTCTATTAGAGAGATAATCAGATTCAGAGGATAAATAGCTATAAAATGCGCTTGCGAAAATTGCTGTAATAAGACCTATCCCTGTTGCAAGCAATGCTTCTGCGATACCGGGGGCAACAGCGGCAAGGCTAGTATTTTTAGTGAGCGCTATAGACTGAAAGCTATGCATAATACCGCAGACTGTACCGAATACTCCTATAAAAGGAGAGTATGCTCCTACTGAAGCTAGGAAGCTCAAGTAACTATCTAAGGACTCGCTCTCTCGATTTTTTACTAACTCCATTACGCGCATTATCCTATCTTTTTGACCTATTTTAAGGGTAAGATCTTGATTTTTTGGATTGACAGGAATCTTTTTTAGTTCATGCATAGCAGCAATAAAAATAGAAGCAAGAGGGTTATCCATCTTGGTTTTAATGGTCTCAAAGAGTGATTCTAGACCCTGTCCAGACCAAAAAATCGAGTCGAATTTTTTAATATTTTTTTTGACATTTCTGTATTTATATAATTTATCAAAAATTACCGTAAAAGAAAACACAGATAGCATAACTAAAGTGAATATCACGCTTTGACTAATCGCATCAGCTGAATATATTAGTTCAATTATTGACATTCCGCTCGATGGACTTGATAATACAACCTCTGAGATTACTTCTTCTTGACCCTTGGTACTACTCATTACATATACTAAATTTTTATTCGTAAAATTAGCAACATTTCAAAATCTTGCAAGAATATTCTTCAACAAATCTTGTATTGTTCATTAAATATGTCAAGACAAACCATATAACGTAGTAGGGCTTAATATTTAACCTGAGTTTGATATAAGGAAAGGCTACAAGTCATATATATCAATGTGTTGGC
>CAYGNF010000046.1:0-6489 GCA_964351245.1 uncultured Rickettsiaceae bacterium
ATTCAAGGCTCCCTATTTAAAGTACACTTCAGACAATTTAGATAAGAAGTAGGGGGGTAATACCAAGCACTAGATAAATTAGATTTTTGATTTTAGTATTCGAAAAAAAGTGAGGCACTGCACACTCAATCTAGCAAACTCAAATCTGGAAATTTAAATGGTGTTTGGTATTAATTGCGATTATTTACCTATACAAAAATTGAGAAATATTTGATCTAGTAAATCTTCTACATCAATTTTACCTATTAGATATGAAAGCTCTTGCGCTGCTATTCTGAGATCCTCTGCTGCCAGTACAAGATCTTGGCGTAAATTCACCTTTTGCAGTGATGCAACCGCATTAATCATACAAACCCTATGCCTTTCTTTGGTGATTAACCCGCTATTATTTCCCGCAAGATCGGATGCTTTTGCAATGATGGTATTGATTAATTCCTCGAGTCCGGTATTATTTTTCAGTGAAATCTCTATATAGTTTTGGTGTGTAGTACTATTTAATGCTGTGCATTTTTTCTGTAAGTTATGCTTTAAATCAATTTTATTGATTACGTTAATTGTGTTTTTATCATGATAATGATGAGATTCTATCTCCTCGATAGATTGAATGAAGATATTAATATCGGCACTTTCTATAGCGGCTTTAGCTCTTTTAATACCTTCTTGTTCAATCTCATCATCTGAATCTCTGATACCAGCTGTATCAAGTAAAATAATTGGATAACCCCCTATATCAATATGGGATTCTATAATGTCCCGAGTTGTACCAGGAATGGTAGAGACAATAGAGATATCTCGTTGTGTAAGATAATTCACTAAGCTAGATTTACCTACATTAGGCTTGCCATATATGGCTAACTTAATACCATTTCTTAACCTTTCTCCCTTTCTGCGATCAGAAAGATAATGATTAATGGATGCGATGATATTTTTACACATTATTTCTGAGTCACTAATCACACTATCGGGAATTTCTTCCTCAGGGAAATCAATATATGCTTCTACAAGACTCATTAGCTGGATTATCTCGACTCTCCACTGACTCGTGACATTAAATAGCGCCCCCTGCATTTGAGATAAAGCTTGCTTATGTTGTAGATGAGTTTCAGCATTAATCAGATCCATCATGCCTTCTATGCGGGTTAGATCAATTTTGCCATTAAACAATGCTCTTTTTGAGAATTCTCCAGCTTCTGCATATCTTAAATCTTCAATAGAAGCAAGCGCTGCAAATAGTAGTTTTTGTACAGCAATACTTCCATGGGTGTAAATTTCCACTACATCTTCTCCGGTAAAGCTATTTGGCGCATTAAAGTATACGAACATTACATCATCAATTTCTTCTTGAGTAGTAGGATGGATTAATGTTGCTCTATGTAGTATTCTTGGGATGAGTTTTTTTGCTCCAGAGAGCTCAATGATAGCGCCTAGGGCATTAGGGCCTGAGATTCTATATACTGCAATAGCTGATTTTCCATGAGCCGAACTTAACGCATAGATAGTTTTTTTTGCCATGTCTTTTTCTCTATTCTCTTTCCATTAAGGTACATATATACTATACTCCAAATTTTTACACCTCAAATCTATCACGGGTAATAATATGCAAAATAATGACAATAACTTCTCCGAAGGCGTTGATTCTTTATGGCACAAAGAAGTACTCTCGATACTCAATAAACGATATAAAGATGATCCAGGTAATAGTATAAGCATAGAGTGTATTAATATTTTTCCTGCTGATTATCAATTTAAGCATTCTACCCAAGAGGCATCGGAAGATTTTGTCAAGCTGCAGGCTCTTAGTCCTGAAAATAGTATAATATACAATCTGGTGCAAAAAGACCAACAATTGCTATTAAAATTATTTTCATCAGTAGGCAAGCTAAGTCTTTCAAATATAATGCCGAAAATTGAGAATCTAGGTTTTTTAGTCCAGGAAGAAAGATACTATAATTTAAACAACCAAGACCATAAATGTATACATGTGTATATTATCGAGCCTAAAAATTCGAAATATGATGTCTTTGAATCAAAGAAATTAATTGAAGATGCTTTATATGCTGTTCAACAAAATAGAACTATATCCGACAATCTAAGTAAATTAATTACATATGAACAACTCTCGTGGCGAGAGATTGATTTGCTGCGAAGTCTTGCTGCATATACTCATCAAGTATGCCTTACTTACGATTATATATATATTAGTAAGACATTAATTAAATATTCGGATTTTGTAAAAAAACTCATTAAATTATTTTGCTTTAAATTTTGTACAATTTCTAGGGATATTAAAAAATATAATGAATTACATGAAATTTTGAATAATGATTTAGCTCAAATATCTAGTAGTTCTGAAGATAAAGTTTTAAGATCTATACTCGGGGCTATTGAAGCAGGCCTTAGAACAAATTTTTTTCAACCGGACAGTAATAACGACTATAAAAAATATATATCAATTAAATTTGATTCTAGCAAAGTGCCTGATATACCGAGTCCCATACCTTATGCAGAAATTTTTGTATATTCAAAAGAGTGTGAGGGAATTCATTTAAGAGGCGGGAAAGTATCCAGAGGTGGGATTAGATGGTCCGATAGAGTAGAAGATTATAGAACCGAGGCTCTAGGATTAATGAAAGCCCAGATGACCAAAAATGCAGTCATTGTTCCAGAAGGCTCTAAAGGAGCTTTTTGTACACGTATTAATAAGGCTGGATTATCTAGGGATGAATATATTACTCAGGTAATAAGCGCCTACCAGAATTTTTTGAGAGGGTTGTTAGATGTTACAGATAATATAATCTCAAACTCCACCGTATCGCCTCAGAATACAGAAATACATGATCAGCATGATCCTTATTTAGTTGTAGCTGCTGATAAAGGCACTGCCTCATTTTCAGATTATGCTAATCAGGTATCTAGAGAGTATAATTTTTGGCTGGGCGATGCATTTGCCTCCGGGGGATCAGCTGGATATGATCATAAAAAAATGGGCATTACCGCAAGAGGTGCGTGGATCTCCGTACAAAGACATTTTAGAGAAATGGATATAGATACTCAAGCAGATGAAATTACAGTGGTTGGTATTGGAGATATGTCCGGAGATGTTTTTGGAAACGGAATGCTTATGTCTGATACCATAAAGCTTGTTGCTGCTTTTAATCATATTCATATATTTATTGATCCAGAACCAGACCCAAGAATAAGCTTTCAAGAGAGAAAAAGATTGTTCGATCTACCCGGATCTAAATGGTCTGATTATGATCGTAGCATAATCTCGGAGGGCGGAGGAGTGTATGAAAGAACTGCAAAATCTATATCTTTATCTAGTAAGGCGATGCATTTATTACAAATCTCAAAAAAAGAAGTTTCTCCAAATGAATTAATTAAGGCGATATTAAAAGCAAAGGTACATTTAATATGGAATGGAGGCATTGGTACTTATATCAAAGCCGCCTCCGAAGAAAATTATACTATCGGAGATAAAACCAATGATATGGTTAGAGTTAATGGCGCAGAACTCCAGTCTAGTGTAATAGGCGAGGGGGGAAATCTGGGCGTATCTCAGAAAGGTAGAATTGAATATGCGATGAATGGCGGTAGGGTAAATACTGATTTTATAGATAATTCCGCGGGAGTAGATTGCTCTGACCATGAAGTAAACATTAAGATTGCTTTAGGTAAAGCAATAGAAAAAGGCTTACTAGATACTAATGAGAGGAATAAAATTCTTGAAGAAATGACCGATCAAGTGACCGATCTCGTACTGGAAGATAATATAAATCAAACACTCGCTATTACAATGATGGCACAATCTCCATTATTTAACATAGAAGTACTCTCGATCCTGATTGATAATTTAGAAAAAACTGCATCACTAAATCGTGAGATCGAATTTATTCCAACCACATCAGAGCTTATTGCAAGAAGTAATATAGGTGCAAAGCTGACAAGGCCAGAACTTTCTGTGATCTTATCTTATAGTAAGCGATCTGTTTATAATGATCTTGAGGGAAGCAATATTGCTCATCAAGAATATTTTACTAAATGGCTTGTGGAATATTTTCCAAAATCTATACAAAAAAGATTTGCAGCCGAAATTTTAGATCATCCGCTCAAAAAACAAATCATACTAACTATGATTACTAATAAACTAGTCAATAGATTAAGTGCGCCTGTTATTAATTCTCTTAAAATCGAGACTGGTTGCAAGATATGTGATATTGTTAGAGGCTTTGTGATAGTGCAAGAGATTTTTGACTTCGAGTCTTTGTGGAAGTCTATTGATAATCTCCCTTGTTCAGTAAAATTAAGTACAACAATAGAGATATATACAGATATTAATAAAGCCATTAGAAGGGGAATTGCATGGATGGTCACTAATATGCGTAGTAGTACACTAGATATAGATGATTCAATAATAAAATATAAAGAAAATGCTTTGCAGATTTCTGAAATGCTCACTAAGAATTTACAAGGACCAGCCCAGGATAAATTCCAATCTAAAGTAACAAAATATGTAGAAGGAGGGCTAAAGCAAGATCTTGCTGAAAAAAGCGCTTCTCTTGATACGCTAGTATCATCATTTGATATCGCTTCTATGAGCATTGAAACAGGGGAAGACTTAGAGATGATATGTCGTGGATATTTTGTAATTGCGGACTTATTTCATTTCGATTTTTTAAGAAAGTTGTCTGATAAATTAATGTCTGATTCATATTGGCAAAGACTGAGTTTACAATCAATTAAAGATGATTTATACTACAAGCAGAGAAGAATACTAGGTCTCATTGTAAAAGATGGTATTTTACATGATGTAAATACTTGGTATACCAATAATTTAAAGTTTTCTTCTTCCTATAATGCTTTTATTGAAAATTTGAAAATGCAAGAAAATATAGATATTAGTATGCTCATTTTGGCTAATAAAAAATTAGAAATTTTTATTCGTAAACAATGATTAATATTAATAAGATTGGGGAATTGCTAACAAAAGCTCGAAAAGCTCGTTCTTTAGATTTGCATAAAGTTTCTGAAGATTTACGTATTAGAAAAAAATACTTAGAAGCTATAGAATCTGGATCTGTAGACGAGATACCGGGTGATACATATGCCCAAGGATATATCAAAATGTATGCTGATTACCTTGGAGTTAGTGATGAAATATTAAATACTGAGACTATAAAACGCAAGTCTCCAATAAATAAAGTGCCAAATGCGCAAAAACATATTGATGATAATGCGGTTTTAGGTAGTATATTTGGAGTTCTAGTATTGGTATTAATAATTCTTGTATGCATAAGAAACGAGAAGTATTTTTTTTCAACAACTCCTCAAGTAGAAGAAATAATGGAAGACAAACAAGATGAATTTTAGAATAGATAATTATATGAATCAAATTGCTTCTATATCTATCGCTATAAAAGACAATTTAATGAAGTTGGATGCTAGAATTAACCACCTCCTTACAGAGAATAAGAAATTGATAAAAGTCAATAATCAATTAGAACAAAAAAATGCAACATTGCAAGCAGAATATACTAAAGTTTTACATCAGGTAGAAAAAGCACTAAATGCAATTAGTATGACCGAAGAGAGTAATAAGTATGGCGATAGTAACGATTAAGCTTAGAAATAGAGAATTTAGCCTTGAATGCACAGATGAGGAGAAGCTGCAGGTAGAAGCATGCGCTAATAATCTTGTTTCATTATTTGAAAAGCTTAATATATCATCTCAAGGTGTTTCGACTGAACATATTTTGGTACTAGTGGCAATTATCCTCCAAACCGAAAAAATGCCAGACCTAGCTTTATTCGAGGCAGAAAAAAAGCAAATAATACAACTCTGCGATTCATTAACTGAGGTTAAAGCAATTAGTGATAATTTGATTCAAAAAATTGTATAATTCTCCCCGAGATTATTTAGTAATTAATTTATAAAAATAAGATTTAAATTCTGACATATGCGATACGGTCCTTGAGCCATACTGTGCAAATTTAATTGTGTCTAGTATTTATAAGATATCGAAATTCACTGGATATTTCATCCAGCTTTCCCCTTCAAAATCTTTTATGACGATGAATAGGTAATCAATCACTCTCTCAATTTTACCAAAAAATTGCTTGTTTTTATTAGCATTCCTGATTTTTTTATCCCAAATTGTGGTAGATTATTTCAGCAAATATGCCTCTTCAAAATGTAGCTCTATATGATTATTATCACTACCTATCAAATCTATAGACCTAGCAAATTCCATAGGAAAATTTAGATGTTCTAATATTTCTGTATTTTTACCTTCAGGTATGTGAAACTCCTGGGTATGTGCCTGATCTGGATTGTTAATTATTGCATCAATTTGATCACACTCATCCTCTCTTACAAACACTTTTAGTAATGATAAATCTACATGAGCGCCACTCTCTATAAGCAGAGTTGCAAGCTCAGTATTACCATTATAGCAAGCCTGATGTAGAGGGGTCCAGCCATTATCATTC
>CAYGNF010000047.1:0-4133 GCA_964351245.1 uncultured Rickettsiaceae bacterium
GCGCCAAATAGTTCGGCTGTTTTTGATGAAATAATACTAAAATAACTGACTTCATCTATGAATTTTTTGGATTTTTTGAAGGCGAGTTGACTTACTTCTCCTTTTGCAATAATTCTTGAACACTCAGCAAGAATCTCGAGCGCCTCATAAGATCTTGCGGAAACCATTAGCTTAAAAGACGCGGAAAATAAAAAATCTCCCACAAGTATTGCTTCTTGATTTCCCCAAATTGCATTGACGGTTGGATGAAACCTTCTCAGTAAACTTGAATCTACAACATCATCATGCAGTAAGGTTGCAGTATGAATAAACTCAGTTGCTGCAGCTAAAGTGATATGGTGTTTGTTATTATGCTCTATATTCATCAGATTAGCAGATAAAATAGTCAGCAATGGTCTGATTCTTTTGCCTCCGGAACTAATAAGGTGCCTTGCTGCTTCTGTTATAATTTTTTCATCAGAATCTATGTAAGTGAGTATGATATCGTTGATCTGGTTCATCTCTGGCGCATATCTACTATGGAGTGTTTTAATTATATCAAACTCTCCACCCTCAAATTCCTTCGAGCTTACTAGTTCATTAACTTTTGCCACAACTTGCTACCTAATTTATTCTTTTTGGATCCTGGATTTATCTTTAACACTTCATTCATAAGTGATTCAAACTCAGGAGCGACTTTTAATAAAAACTCAGTCTTATTATTCTGCTTCAGCAAGGCATCATTAACCATATTCATCTTGATATTCATGAATCTTTGAGTCACAGAACTCCAATCATTTCCTGATATATTCAAATAATTACCCCTGGCCTGAATTTTTAGCGCTATGTCTTTTGATGTAGAGTTTGGATATTCCGAGACTCCTCTTAATACATTTAGCATCAACTTATCTCTAAAATCCTGTACTGCATTTAGTAACTGGGGGTCTGATATATTCTCATTGGAGTTACTGTAATAATGTCTATTCCAATATGCAATCATATCTTGTGCTCTAAATAGTAAAATATCTGCATTTAACTTAAAGTCAAAATCTTTTAATAACAAACTACCCTTCAATCCTACTCCTACATTTCTTTGAGTAAATGCACTGAATTCATTTAAGCGTATATCATAGTTACTGACTCCAAAAGTAGGGTAGCTAATATGCCATTTTATTCTATATTTTGCCCCTTCATCAAATGGGGGTATATGTTCTTTTATAGTGGTCATTATATCGCTATCTTTTAACGCATTAGTAAAATTCTTGATATTTCTATGATTTAAGATCAGCGCTATCATTTTATCGGAGAATCCCACTGAAGGGGTAAATGAAACTTCTAAATGTGAATTTGTATCATTCTTATGTTGTAACAATTTTATATGTCCATCAAAATTTGCTAAGTTGAGACGCATATTATGCACTACAAGATCAATATTTGCTTTTGATAATATATCTGCCATAGAAAGCTTAGGAGCATCAGAATCTACATCTAGTTTCGCAAGTCCTTGAATTGATTCTTGATATGATATTGGATAAAAAAACGTGGAAGGGAATTTTGTTTTAGCATTACTATGCTTCACATCTAATTTTGCTTCTAGTATAAAAGAGGAGGGGAGATTATTCTCAATATTGTCAAAAGATTGATATATTGGTATATTTCTCGGAATAATCGAATATTTAGTATTATTTATATTAATAATTTTCTTCTCTGCTTGGGATATAGAAACTTTATTAAATACCAAGTCGATTGAGTTGAAATAGCGAATTATATTAAAGGGATTCTTTAATATTTTTTTCATTATTACAAAGTCTAGCTTCGTAATGATTTCATATTTGACATCTGCAAAAAACTCATATTTTTTCTTTTTTGATGTGATTGCCCCATCGCCAGAATAATATGATGCGATTGATAAATTCCAAGGATTAAATCTAAAATATATAGGATTATTATATGTTATTTCGAAATCCCCATCCCTATGCTTCAATCCGCTAATTTTAATACCTATATGAGTTGTATTCACCTCATATGCAACATCCTTAAATTCTACTATGTGGGCTTTAGAGATTTGGATTTGATTCTTGTGCTCTGTACTAAGGCGTTCTTGTATAGAAAGCCAAAACAAATGTATTAAATATACTGAAATGCAGTAAAAAATTATTGCCGTTACAGAGAGTATTAAACAACACTGGATAAATAAGCGACTATATTTAGATTTTTTATTTGCTTGATATTTTTTCATAGCATCCTGAAAGCATTATTACGTTGTAACTCCAAAACATAATCACTATCAAAAAAAATGATAAAAGTATAGGAGTAAGATCATTAAAATCAGAATTTGGCAATAATGTAAGTAAGGATGATTGTATCACAGCACCTAAAGATTTTCCAAATTTTGCCCCAACAACCTCGGCAGCGGCCTTGCCTTTCGTTTTTAGCTCTGTTGAGAGTGGTATATAAGCCATTTCTTTAGTAGAATCAAAAAGAGAATATTTACTTGCCTTACTTAAAATATTTTGCACAGCTCCGGCTAATACAGCGCCAGCCAGAGGACTAAACCACAAGATATTACCTCCTATTCCAAATTTTGCTAATATCACAAAGATAAAGAATGCCGCACCTGTAACCCCTATGATTATTGGTGTAAATAATGCGGCTAATTTCCAATTGCAAATTCTCAGAATATTGCTACCTATAATCATAAAACTAACGCATGAAATACCCATCCAAATATTAAATACACCCATAAAAGCCATATATTCTTCTTGTGTTTGGTATAATTCTCTAATATTGGCTTTCCACGGACCCTCAAGAATATTGATCGCAAGACCGTAACATACAATCATACCAGTAATATAGCGTACATAGCTAGAATGTAGAACAAGCATTACGCTATCACGCAATGAGAGCTTTGTTATAACCTGAGGCGCCTTACTTCTTGAGACAACTTTTTTGATTACTACTTTGTTTAAATACAACATAAGTCCCATCATCAGAATCCCAGAAAATACTATTGATAAAATAGATAATCTTATTCCAATATCATCTATGCTATTAATACTGTACAAACCAGTTGCAATTAAGTAATTAGGCGCTTTTTTAATTGTTGAGAAATAAATCATTGCATTACCTGCAATAATGAGTCCAAAATTTCCTACAAGTCCAAAAATAGGGTAAAATCTTTTTGCTTTGTCTGTATCTACCACATGATTTGCAAATTGCCAAAACATCAGATTAATTACAACTACACTCCATAATTCTGAAAAAACATACATTAAGGCAAAGGTCCAATGTCCATAGATTTTAAAAAACCATTTAAGATAAGGGTAAGAGAAAACCAGAAAATCAATATATTCTTTAGAGGGATGAAGATATTGTTTATTGGGTAAAAGCAGTAAAGAAAACACCAAAAAGAATAATAAAAATCCACTGGTGATAATATAAAATACCTTATCTATTCTATATTTGTTGCTAATATTCAGATAAATTAGGGTGAATAAAATTGCACTAGGTAATACTAACCATAACTTCAAGAAGCTAATACTCTCTGCCCCGACGTTAGATACTATCAAACTATCTTTTATAGCCCTAAGTGATGCAAAATTATATAAGGCGCACGTCATAATGAATGCCATTGGAAGAAAAAAGCTATGCTCCTCTTTTTTAATAGGCCAAAAGAAATCTAAAAATTTTTGTAAAATATTTAACGGCACAAGATATATAAGCCAAATAACGAAACTGTTGCCAACTTTATATAATACCTCGTTTATTATGTCAACACTACTTCAGTATATCGAACAAATATTGGCAGTGGAGTATAATGAACGTGAGCGGGAATGAATCTTAAATCCAAGTATAATAAATCAAATAACAGACTATCTACATTATATTAAGTTCTAGGGTATGAGTAGTCCCTAGTATCTCAATTACTTCTTCTGGGTTATTTAATATCATATCATTAAATTGGGTATCTTGATTTGTGGTATTTTCTTCTAAATCATCATCTAGATTATCGTGTAGATTAGTTTTTGCATTAATATCATCACTGATAATTTTTTGATCCTGTAATATTGGCTCTATTTCTTTTATAGAATTTGCAATATCAACATCATGAGGGTCAATTTCCAGAGCTTTGTTGAATGAGGCCAGTGCTTCAT
>CAYGNF010000047.1:4233-5914 GCA_964351245.1 uncultured Rickettsiaceae bacterium
CATCATGAGGGTCAATTTCCAGAGCTTTGTTGAATGAGGCCAGTGCTTCATTATATTGACCTAATTTACTTAGTGATATCCCTTTGTTATTATGAGCACGAGTATCATGAGGGTCAATTTCTAGAGATTTGTTGAATGAAGCCAGTGCTTCTTCATATCTTTTTAATTCATTTAGAGCGATTCCTTTATTATAATGAGCAGAAGCATACTCGGGATTAATATCTAGAGCTACGTCATATGAGGTAATTGCTTCTTCGTACTTTTCTAGTCTTCTTAATGCAATTCCTTTATTATAATGAGCAGAAGACTCATTAGGATCAATCTCTAAAGCTTGGTCATATAAGGTAATTGCTTCATGATATTTCCCTTCTGCATAATAAGTATTGCCTCGAATAATATAATATGCAGGAGGAAATATGACACTTTCTATAATTTTTATAAAATATTTAAACATATAGATATTTTTTATTTATTATTTATTAACAAGAATTTGTTGCGCGCATATTATCAAAGATTATTTATTGATACAAGGATAAATATCTGCTTGTTGTTTGATATATATATACGAATGATGTAGATCTTTATTATAGAAAAATAATTGGTTGGTCGATAAGCAATAATATGAAATCTGAATTAGTAAACAATGCTGTATTGAGTGTCTTGCGGCATCCTAAACCTTATAAGGGCTTAATGTGACCTACTGATGGACACGGAGTTAATATGATTCAGATAGCCACCAAAATAATAATCTTGCTCTGACTATGGTCACTCATAATCAAACTCTTGCACAAAAATGCTCAAAAATATCCGCCCTAAATAAAGGGAGATTAGAATAGTATAAACACATTACTGGGTTTTCCTATTTTAGATGGTATATATTTTTGTATATTGTCATTTTATTTTTTAGAATTACCTGCTTAGCTACTCCAAGATCTTCTCTATTGAAATTCATATTTGCGCCTTGTTCAATTAGCATATTTATTATTTCTTCATGAGGATTTTCAAAGGTATACTTATCGTTTTTAGAAATATTTGCACGTAAGGCCGCATAAAAAATAGGGCTCCTACCTTCTAGATCAAGTGCATTAACATCCGCTTGTTTTTCTATCAGCAGATTTAGGATTTCTGAATCGCAACTTACGGCAGCGTAATGTATTGGCATCCAGTCCGATACTCCAGATGGCTCATTGACGGAAGCGCCGGAATCTATCAAAATCTTGGCAACCTCATTATTCTTATTTAATAATGAGACACTCAAGGGATTCTGGTATCCTGCATTTTTGATACTCAGATTCGCTCCGTGTTCAATTAAAATTTTGATCATTGATTGATTATTACTATTTACAGCAAAATGAATAGGGGTATTTCCGGCATGATCTACTGCATTAATTGAAATTTGAGCATCTAAAAGCATTCGGACTATTTCAGTATTTTGCTGATATGCAGCGCAATGAAGTGGATTACGAAGGTTTCTTGGCATAATATCTGTACGGGCACCTGATGCTAAAAGAAGCTCGGTAGTACTTGCAAAGCCCTTAAGAGAAGAGAGATGTAGAGGAGTATATCCATCTACATCTGTTGTGTTGATGTTCGCCCCAGCTTTCAGAAGTTCTTTTATTATCTCATCATGACCTCCCAAGACAGCAAGGAAAAGAGCATCTAGCTCTTCCATCCCCTCTTT
>CAYGNF010000048.1:0-5886 GCA_964351245.1 uncultured Rickettsiaceae bacterium
ATATTAATAAGGTCTCTTGAATTTCTCAATCTCTTATGAGGAGAAATTTGCAAAAATGGTGATAAGAACCTGGCGTAAATCAAGATTGTGTCTTGCTATTTCAGAGACACGTGTTGATATACTAGAGGCAAGTTTAGTGTTATTTTGTTTTTTAGCGATATCCTCTACTATAGATTCATGAAGAATTGAGATTTTTTCTCTTAGATTCAAATCTTTTGTATTTGAAAATAGCTCTATCTTTTCAAGTTTATCTTTATAAGAGATAGATCTATCCATTAAAATTCCGAACAAATTCTTATATCTTTTATCTGATTCGATATTTGTATCTAAATTATTGAAATTAGCCTTAATTTTCACGCATCTTGAAAGAATGGTGGGGATAATTTTTGTGATAGATTTAGTGACTAGAAAGATAAATGAATTTTCCAAGGGCTCTTCGAGAGTTTTTAGTAATGCGTTGGAAGCATTTAAATTCATTTGCTCAGCTTCTATTATAACACAAAATTTATAAGGGCTAATACCTCCTTTGTAACTCATTCTCTCATTTAAATATCTAATTTGATCTATTGTAATGCTGCTGGCCTTATTTACCCCTATATCAGTAAATCTACCATCTATAATTACTATATCATGATTATTTTCTGGAATAACTTTAGTGTATTGTGCAAGAGTATAGGAGATAAACTTTACTATCATACTTGAAGCAACTTCTAGATCATCAGAGATAATGATAGATGATGGCGGGACATGATTATCATGCCACATTTTTTTTAATATCTCATAAAGATCAGTCATCGCACTTTCCTCTTAGAAGCTTTTTATAAGATCATCTAGTAATTTTATTCGTGTGAGTATATTCTCAAGTTCATCTAGTCGGAGCATACACGGACCATCACTAGGAGCATTATCTGGATCTTGATGAACTTCAGTAAATATTCCGGCAATTTTGGTTGCAATGGCTGCTCTTGCTAGTATTTCTACAAATCTACGTTCACCGCCGCTGCTACCTCCCCTCCCCCCTGGTTGCTGAACGGAGTGAGTAGCATCAAATATTACAGGAAAACCAGTATCTGACATTATAGCTAATCCCCTCATATCCGAAACTAGAGTATTGTAGCCAAAAGATGTACCTCTATCACACAATAGTATATTCTTTGCTCCGAAATGAGTAAGTTTTTCTACAACATTTTTCATATCCCATGGGGCAAGAAACTGACCTTTTTTGACATTTATAGCTTTACCAGTTTTTGCTGCGGCCATTAAAATATCGGTTTGTCTACATAATAAAGCCGGAATTTGTAATATATCTACCACTTCAGCAATCACAGAGCATTGATTTTCTGTATGTACATCTGTAATCACTTGTATAGAAAAACTAGATTTTATCTCTTCAAAAATTTTAAGAGACTTTTCTATACCTATGCCCCTTATTCCACTCGCGGCAGTTCTATTTGCTTTATCAAAAGAGCTTTTATAAATGAATGGAATATTTAGCTTGCGCGTAATTTTATCTAAGCGCTCAGCCATAAACATGGCGTGATCTCTATTTTCCATCTGACAAGGACCGGCAATTAGAAAAAAAGGTAGGTCATTTGAGGTTTCGAAATTGTTAAATTTGATTTTATGCATTATGGAGTCTAGTTTTTGTGACTGATTATATATAATAATCCTCCTGAAGGCAATTATATATAGCGCATATCATTTGATAGTATTTGAATTATCTTCATGATCTAGACTATCAATATCTAGTATATCTTATAGAGTAGGAGTGCTTGTTTGTGTTAGATGAGTCTATATTAAATTACTCAAATAAATTTTAGACTGGGTTCTAAAAATTCGTTCGAGTAATTTAAAAATTAGAAATAAATATTATACCTGCAGATTAATGAGGGTACTCAGATTACTATTGATATAGTATATCCATAGTAATATCGCTGTTTACAGAATCATCGTCTCCACCTAAAAGCATTACTGTATCATAATCTCCTTCGCTATCCTCATCAACAGCACCATTGCGTACTCCTAATACATTAGCTAACGTCGCGCGAGCTCGCTCAAATATCGTATTACTTATAACTATATTATTATTATTCATAGCGTCTAGGAATATATTATTTTCTTGTGGAATAATATTAGCGTCCTGGTGTGGTACCGGAAATGGAATAGGGAGCACAAAACTATTTGTATTCAGTGGTCTATCGGGAGTAACAATAGTATGGTTTTGTTGCACTACATCATTCTCTTCTTGAAATAGTTGCATAGTTACCTCTCTCAATGCAAGATTGGCCTGAGATTGTCCTGTAATTGGAGTAGTATATCCATCATTAGGGCTCTGATACCTAACTGGAGCATTAAATATATTCTCATTATTCACTGGCGCTCTAATCGGGGTTAGATAGCCGTCATTATTCGTTGTTTGGGTATTAGCTGTACCACGTGGTGGCGTTGTAAATCCTTCTATTATTCGAGATTGTCTATTCATTGGTTCCTTGTAATTAATAATTAACAATTAAAACTACATAGTTATTAATTGGAGTAATCTTATATCATAATCCTTAACAAAACGCAAGGATTAATACAAAAAGATTATGGTTCTTTATTGACTGTGATCTCTGATTCTTGAATTTGAATGATAAAAAAACTCTGATACCCTTGATTTTCCAAGGTTTTATATGGAATATGATAGAATAATAAATGCGGTTAAGAATTAATCGTCGAATTTAATAGACAAATAAATTTAGTGGTCCATTTTATATTCGCAATGACATATTAGGTGGTAAGTATTGATTCAGAGAGGTAGTATGAGGAAAGTATAATAGAGGAATATCTATAATACCAAGAACCATGGTAAATTATACCTTCAATATACTAACGTATATTTTTTATATGTCTTATCCTGCCTTCGTTGATATATATAAGACTCATATCTTTAATACTATAACTACTATAGGCATCATGTATTATAGATTCGCTTAATTGAATCCTTATGAAATTATTTTTATGATCTTGGTGCATTAGAGATAGTTTTAGTGGTTTACTCATATTGCGCTTAATAATATATGCATTTTTTTGACCATACCAATTGGCTGTAAAATTTTTAGCAAAAAATGATATTTTATTAGTATATATTAAAATTTTATCTCCTTTATTTTGTACAACAAAATTAGCCTTTTTATTCACTATAATACTGGGTTTTTCTTCTGGCAAAAAGACTGTGATAAAGACTACAAACCCCAGGACCCCATAAAATCTAACTTTGGATTGCCATATGCATAACCAAAAAAACCCCAAAATAAATGCACAAATTCCAATATTGCTTATATAACCAGTATAAATTATTGCAAATGGAAGATTAGTAACAATATCAGCAACATATTTGATTATATCGATAGATATACTTACAAGATATAAAGGTATAAAAGATAATCCAGATGGCGATAAAACTATTGCAATCATTCCAGCGGGCATGATTATAAAACCTACTAATGGCACTGCAATTAAGTTTGCAAGCAAAGAATAATTTGAATATAGGTAGAAATGGTACATCACAATAGGTGCTGTAGCAATACTCGCCAAAACTGATGAGTAGATATTAGATAAAAAATATAATTTAATATTATTGAATATACTTCCCTTAATCCCAGTAAAACATTGCTGTGTATTAAAATACTCAAAACCACAGAGCAATGACATCACTGCTATAAATGAAAGTTGGAAACTTGGTAAAATTGCATATTCAGGATTTTTTGTAAGTAAAGCCACGCATGCAAGACATAAGGATCTCATTGGATGAGGCTGTTTTGATACTATCACAGATACCATCACGAAAAGTACCATGATAAAGGCTCTAAAAGCTGCAATTTGCATACCTGTTAAAATTAAATATCCAAAACTTACTAATATAGAGATAAATGCAGATAATTTTTTTATATCAATGTTGTGAGATATGTAGTCCGAGCAATTCAAAATAACTCTACAGCACAAAAATACAATAGAGGTCACTAAAGACAAATGTAGCCCAGATACACATAGTATATGAGATACTCCAGCATATCGCATATTATTGAGAATTGTACGTTCTATACCCCCTGTTTCTCCTAAAAAAAGAGCAGCAGCAAAAGAGCCGCTCTTGCTCCCTATGGTATTTATTAAAGCGCCATATAAACTTTTTCTAACGGACTGAAAATAATGTCGATAATTTTTATTATGCTCTATAATTTGTACAGAGGATTTCACTTTACCAATAGCACCTATACCAGAAAAAAAGGCTATTTTCTTAAAATTATAACTATTAGGCAATAATTGCTCTGGGGGTGGATATAAATCGCATATAGTCTTGATTCTATCTCCGTGTAATAACGAATTTGAAAAGTGAGGTAAGTTTAGTCTGATCGATCTCACGCCCTCCATTTCCTTGCAGAGTATAGATTTGACTTGTATTATAGTGATTTGAGAGCCAAATGGGGTTGGCTTGATTTTAGATATCACACCTTCTATCTCTATATTCTTTAGTGCATAAGGAATATCAGAATAGCTAATATTACTAACTCGTATCGTAGAAATTAAGTAGCCAGCTATAAAGCACATAATAGCTTTGTATATAAAAACATTTATTATATTCAAAGGTAGTTTATAAAATGCATATATGATGCAACTAATAATAGCTACAAAAAAGAGGATGGTGTTTGGCTGCAATATATTTTGCTTATCCTGCCAAAAATAAAAAAAGCACAAAATACCAAATAAATAAAAAACTACGTACCATAATGGTAAATTTTGATTTTCTTGCTCTAAAAAATTACATATTTTTTGCAAGCTTTTAACTTATCTATATGAATGCTCGAATACTAGCTGAATATATATTGACATCAAGCAAATATTTTTGTAATAATAAAAACTACTTGGCAAAACCTTAAGGAGGTAAATTATATAGTGATTCAAGTATCAGTTCATGCAGGTAATGGCGAGCAAGCCATTCGTAATTTAAAGAGAAAAATGCAGAGAGAGCTCGTATTTAGATATATGAAAATGTCTAGATTTTATGAGCCAGAATCCGTAAAAAAAGTACGAAAAAAACAAGAATCTGAGAGAAGACGCAGAAAACTTGTCAGAAAAAAAATGATGGATTCTTAAATCAAAGAACTATCTTTTATATTGAGTAGTACTCACTATAAATCAACATTATAAAAGTAGCCTGTTATATCTTAGTTTATTTTTTGGTATAGCGGGCTCGATTCTCAGATTATCCTTTTTATCGAATAATCTACTCTTACTATAATTTTCTGAATGTATATTATCGAGTTACTCCTTGATATTTTTCAGCTACATATCATATTCTATCCATAATACAATATATAGTTCTGTTGCTTATATGCTGGTACGGCATATAAGGTATATTCTATCCCAAAACCCGATATCTTCTTTGCTCCAATAATATCACAAAGTGTATACTTTTTTATTAAATAATAAAAAATTTATATATTAAGTAATAAGATTTTATTAAAATAAATCTATAAATTAATGCTTATTAGAAGAAAATTATGTCTAAAAATACACAACATATTCAGTATGTCTCAGAAGAGATTGTAGACGAATTTGCAGTATCTGAAGAGGAATTTCCACTACATTATGCAGCAAAACATGAAAATATCGATGAAATAAATTCAATAATCAATAATAAATTGATAGACATAAATGGCCTAGATCGCTCTAATTTCACTCCACTTCATCATGCGGCTTGGGGGGGTTGTACTGATGCAGCTAAAATACTTATAGAAAAAGGCGCAAGTATTCATTCTAAAGAGGGGATGGAAGCGCTAGATGGGATATTCATTGATTTATAGGGAGGTCTTGCGGCGAGATTTATAGTAGTGATGGAAGAATGGG
>CAYGNF010000049.1:0-5762 GCA_964351245.1 uncultured Rickettsiaceae bacterium
CAATAAACAAAATATTGAAATAATAGATTCAAAAATTACACCAAAGAATTTGGGGGAATTAATTAGCTTGATTAAAAGTGGAGAAATTTCCAGCAAAATTGCCAAACAAATTTTTGAGGTGATGCAAGATAAAAATGATGATCCTAAGTCAATTATCCAAGAGTTAGGACTAACGCAAGTTTCCGATGTTGCAGAGATAGCAAAGATAGTGGAAGCGGTCTTGGAATCCCACCCTGATGTCTTAGATGAATATCATGGTGGCAAGGATAAGTTATTCGGATTTTTTGTAGGTCAGATTATGAAAAGAACTCAGGGAATGGCGAATCCATCAGTGGTAAACCAAGTATTAAAGGATGCTCTTACCAAATCTTAGGTGAGGATAATTTTTCCCATGGGCCGCTTTGCTCTTTTTTATAAAAATTAATATCGGATTCATGGTTACTTAGAGTGGAGTGAATGCTTTGCGCAAGTTTACTTTGTCTTTCGGATTCTGCGGAAAAGATAATAAATACCCTGTGAAAATTTTCTACATTTATATATGCGCCGCCTATTAAAACGAGCAATGTCGAATTATTTAAATTTTCATCTTTATAGGTAATGAGTACTGGCTGATCACTGGCTCTTGGGTCGTTTAAACTTCCGTGCGGCACAAAAGATTTTTGTTTGTATGTCCACAACATTTTATTAAACATCTCCTGCATACCTTCATCCTCAGTGACGACAAGAGTATTGCAGTTAGTATGATAACATTTCTCTATTAGGCTGCATGCAATTTTTTCAAAATCGTCTCCTATTACTTCGTAGAAACTTACTTCTGTTTTAGCTGTATTTAACATCTATAGCATTATGTCTTTATCTGGCATTAATTTATTAAATATTCTCATTGCAATCTTATGCGATTCTTCTATTTCAATTTTCTGCACTATCTTCCGTACCGACTCTATTATATATGCATCAGATGATATATCAAGAAATCTAAAATTTTGTTCTCCGCTTTGTTTTTCCCCAAAAAACTCCCCCTCGCCCCTTAGTGCCAAATCTTTTTCTGCTATAAAGAAGCCGTCATGAGATTGCTTCATGATATTGAGCCTGTTACTAGCCACTTGGGATATACGCGTACCTCTAAGTAAAATGCAACATGATTCTATATAGCCCCTTCCTACTCTACCTCTTAACTGATGGAGCTGCGCTAGACCAAACCTTTCAGCATTCTCTATTACAATCAATGTAGCATCTGGTACATCAACCCCCACTTCTACCACGGTCGTGGAGATAAGTATAGGTGCAAGCCCACTTCTAAACTGCTCAATAACTTCATTTTTTTTATCTTGAGTCATACTACCATATAGATATGAAACCTTTGAGCCAAAAATATCATATAGATATTCATATCTTGTCTGTACATCGATAATTTCCTGACTAGGTTCCTGTGTATCTTTTGCTTCTATTAAAGGACATATCCAGTAAATTTGTTCATTTCTTGAGATCTTGAGCTCTATTGCACGAATAATATCTTGGAGTTTAGATAAAGAAGAAACCACCGTTTGTGTTTTTTTTCTATTACTTGGAATGTCAGTAATGCAAGACATAGAAAGATCTCCGAAATACGCCATGGATAAGGTTCGTGGAATAGGAGTAGCACTCATCAACAAAATATCAGGATTATTTCCTTTGGATGCTATCGTCATTCTTTGCTGAACCCCGAATTTATGCTGCTCGTCTATTATCACAAAAGATAGATCTTTAAAATGCAGATCGGGATTAAAGAGCGCATGAGTACCGATAATATATTGCACATTACCCGACTCTATGTCTGCAAATATTTGATTCTTAGTTTTTGTAGGTGTTTTGCTTGTAAGAATAGCTATTTTGTAATTCTCGTAAGAGAGCATTGTTGATATAAAGTTGAAATGCTGATGAGCGAGGACTTCCGTTGGTGCAATTAAAGCTACTTGCCCGCCGCTTTGGAGTACATTTACCGATGTCAGAAGAGATACGATTGTTTTACCGCACCCAACATCGCCTTGAATCATTCTAATCATCTGATAAGGGCTTGATTGATCTAATTCTATTTCTTTTATTGTCGTCTTTTGACTCTCGGTCAGAGTATGTCCAAATCTTTCTAGGATTCTTTTTTGCAGATCTTTATCTAAAGAATAAACCCTGGCTTTATTTTTAATATTCTTAGATCGCATAATTTTAAATCCCATCTGATTAGCGAAAGCTTCATCAAATTTTAATCTATTAATTGCATCAGACAATGCCTCGCTAGAGCCGCCTTTATGTAATTCTGTGATTGCGTAGTGGAATGATTGAAGATGAAAATCATTAATAAGCTGTAGAGGCATCCATTCCGGGAGCAAGGCCGTGATATGAATCAATTTACTTATGTATAATCTGATTTGATTATTTATAATGCCGTAAGTAAGTGGGTATGTAGGCTCAAAGCTGGTGTGCAAAGCTTTATCTAGTATAATTTCTGGATGAGAGATTTGAGGCAAATACTCATATATCTCAACTTTACCAGAGCAATTAACATAATTACCAGGCTTTAGCAAATTAAGAATAAAGCGGTTTTTTCTAAAAAATATCAATGTAATAGAGCCGGTACTATTAACGCAGAATATCCTAATGGGACCTTGAGATTTCTTGGGTAAGACTACTTCTTCTACTTTAACACGAGTAAGAATCTGATCTCCGTGTTTGAGACTAGAGAGATTTGGCGAAATAACTCGTATAGAATAATTGAGAGGCCGGTATAATAAAAGATCTGCGACTATATGTATCCCAAGTCTAGCTAAAGCTATGCTCACCTCATTCTTAAGGGATAATGCTGAGTCAATTCGTTGAGTGATTTTCTCTAATGTCATGAATTTTCAATATTACATGTTGAGATTATATCACTTATTAAATTAAATTATAGAAAGAATATTTGAGGGATTAAAGTAGTAGAATGTAACCCTCTCTAATTTGAGGGGGCTACATTCTTTAGTATATTATCTAAAATTATATAATCTTATAGTTCTAGAAACTGACTCTGACTTTTAGAGACCCTGCTGTAGAAGAGAATTTCTTAGCAGTGACAGCATCTAGGCTTGCTGAGTATTCTACATAATCACGTACTACAGATACTCCTGCTCCGAAGTTCATAGATGTTTTCATGATAGTTTCGCCTTTACTCATAAATATACCGTTATAACCTTGTAGTCTTTTTCTGCTATTACCTTGTCTATCTTGTAATTTATGATTAACTCCAATAGATAATCTAGGAGTTATCACATTGCTTACATAACATGGTCCGTAGTTGAGTATAAAGCTCTTGGTGATAGCAAGACCTATAGTACCTTCTAGAGTATTTGACTCTCTTGCATCATGATTAAATTCGTATAATCTAGAGACTTGCTTATATGCTGCGTCTTTTGAATAAGTTTTTCTTAATCCAATTTCTGGAGTAAAGAATATACCAGTATTACTGAGTTGTTTACTAGTGCCAATAGATGCAGATCCAGATATAGTACTAGTTTTATATTTAGCAATAGAAGTAGCATAAGAAGTAGCACCTGGATGTATAGATGAAGATTTTACATTAGTGGTAGCTACTGATCCATCCCATCTGATGTAATAATTATCAAAATCATATAATCCGTAGATAGTAAGACCATAAGTATTTGTTCTTGTTATATCTCCTAATGCAGCATTCTTCATCTTGGTTCTACTTGATGCTACATTACCTGCAACACCTAGTACAAATTCATCAGTTACTTTACCGTCAAATCCTATAGTACCTCCATGTGCTTTAGATACATAGCCCAACGAATCTTTAGATTCTGATTGCTTGGCACTAGAAAACATGCCTTCTGCCCATACTCCAAAATTTTTAGTATTTTCATCTCCCGCTGAAACGCCAGAAGAAAGATTAGCGTCATTAAGCTCTGCTGCTGCTGTAGTAATAGTTTTCATCTGGCGATTTGCAACAGTAGTACCAATTACTTTTACAGTATTTGCAACTGTATTACCTATTTCTTGATTATTATTGTTAAAAAATGCACGAGTTTTGATTTCCTGAACTTTTGCATCATCACCTGCTTCTTCTAACTCTAAAATAGAATCCAGCATATCTCTAGCTCCTCCGGTAGTATTCTTATAATCTCGTGCAAATGCCTGGAGCTGTTGATCTAGAGCTTTGTTAGAAGCTTTTTGTGGCAACGAACCTTTTTGTAACGCACCTGATAATTGATTAGCAATATTATACTTAAAAGTAACAGCTCCGTCTGCGTATGTGTAAGTATTATCACTATCTGCAATATCAACAATAGATACAGAAGCAGGAGTGCCGGAGATATTGTTAATAATTGTGAATATCTCACCTTTATTAGGCTGATGTGTACTTGAATCTAATGTGATCATGAGATTACTCGCATCTACTGAATTATCTGTACCTGCCATGTTACCGTAATGAGTGCCATCTACAAGATTTGTGGTAATAGAGAATGTTTCTGGAGCTGCAAAGGCCGCAGTTAATGTTAATGCATGATCTACCAAATTAATTGATCCTTTATTAGTCAGTGTAAGATCGCCATGGTGTGTTGTGTCGCCTGAAAGCACTAGATTTACGTCTTCACCTACTGTTGTAGTATCTGCATAGATATCTCCACTTAGAGTATGGGTTGTTCCCGCCTCTAACATATTAAATGCAGCAAGACTAAAGACGGCGCTTCCTATTTCTGTATGCGCTCCTCCTATTTTATTAGTGTATGTTCCAGTATTAGTAGTATCAGGTAGGATTTTTCCTGTGATTTGTATATTATCTACATTACCTGATTCTATAATAAAGGTAGAGCCAGAAGCTATCTTAACATCTGTGACATTTACTTTTGTATTATCATCTCCTGTTATAGTATATTTCTCATTATTTCCAGACCCTACATTTAAAGTTGTAGCAAAGACGTTACTATTATTGTTAGATACATCATTATTAATCCCAATCCCAAGAGTTGCACTTTTTACCAATAGTCCTTCTGATCCGATGTTACCATGATTACCACTCTTCAGCGAGATTTTCCCTGTATTCGTTGTAGAGGTTGTAAAATTACCAGAAAATGTATCTGCAGTAAATATAGCATCATTACCTGCAAAATCTACATCTCCAGTTACTATATTTGCTCCTGCGTCAAGAGTACCAGCTGCTGTGAATGATATAGTAGTAGCAGATACATTAGCGCCTAATGTTGTTGTACCAGCTCCTATTTTAAATGTATCTAGAGCCTTTGTAGCGCCTAATGCTGCGCTAAAGGTTACTATATTACCAGAACCGGGATTACTATATACTGAACCGTTGCCTGCATTTGCTGCATCAATAGCGCCGCCAATAGTAGTAGTATCTACAAGGGTTAATTCTTTAGCATCGTTTATTTTGATTGCAGAATTTGCATCAACTACTCCTGATAAGGTAGTAGCTCCGTTTACTTCTATTGCGGCAGCTGCATTACCTCCTATATTTGTTGCATAAATTGCTGTATTCTCTCCAAGTGTTAATTTGGAATTTGCTGCAGATTCAAACTTTTTAAGCATTTTATCTGTTGCACCAGCAGTACCTGTAAAAGCTGAATTAGCATTTGTAAGAGAGACTGTTGCTTGATCTGTGGTTGCTGTAGTGATGTTAGTGATATTAACTGCACCCCCGAGTGTTGCTGTATTATCGCCAGTAATATTTAAAGCTTTGATTGCGCTTGTTGTACCAATATCACCCGTGATAGTTAGAT
>CAYGNF010000050.1:0-5393 GCA_964351245.1 uncultured Rickettsiaceae bacterium
CAAGTACTAAAATAAGCCCTGCGCTCATACCTATAATTACAGGCTTTGTAGTAGTGCGGAATCCAAGTACCAAACATGTAAATGGAGCGCTCACAAGAGGTATATAAAAAGAATAGCAAGAAAGAATAATCTTTAATAGAGTATCACCATTCAAAGCAATCGAAAAAGCAAATATACCAATAACAAGAGATGTGATCCTTGCAAATAATAATTCATTCTTCTTTTCTATTAGCTTAGTAGGAATTATTAAATCATATGTAAATAATACAGATGCGCAGTTAATATAAGAATCTGCGGTAGACATAGCCATAGCCATAATACATATAATAGTAAAACCGGCGAATCCCTCGTAAGAATAATTAAATATTACATTCTTGGCTACTTGCTTTGCCTCTAAGCCTTGATAATTAGCCATAGCAAGTATGGCAACACAGGTTAGAACAATACCTAATAAAAAATACATAATAGAAGCAATACCAAAAGCATTACTTGCTTGTTCTGTATTACGAGCCATAGATATTCTCTGAAATATTGCAGGGTTAAATGATGGCAGAGTCATGTAGAAAAATAAGAATAGATAATATAGGGACTTAGATTTTGTAAAATCAAACACTTCCTTATAATCAAATGATGCATGATTTCTTATAGCATCATGAATATAATCAACAGATTTAATCTCATTGAGCATATAAAAACATATCATGGGTAATATAATGCCAAATGTAATAAACTGTAGAGCGTCAGTAAAAGTAACAGATTTAATACCGCCTAAGGAAGAATAAGTAGTAATTATAATAAAAGATGCAAGCATTCCATATATCTCATCAAGGCCGAGCCCGTAATGTAATAATAGGCCAGATACTTTAAACTGAGCCGCAATATGACCTACTGATGCTATAATGCCTGCAATAGCTGTAATTCTTCTTGCTATGGGGCCATATTCATCCCCCATTACTTCTGCTATAGATAATTTACCCAAAAATCTATACATTCTTGGAACAAATAAATATGCAATTGTAAGAAAGAATATAGGAACTCCGAATGTAGAAGCATATAAATAATATAGTCCATTCTTGTAGGTTTCTGTCATTTGATTAAAGAAAAGAGAGCCGCTAACATAGGTAGCTACGATAGTTGCAACTAAAGTAGCGGTACTGAAATTTCTATCTCCAAGTGCATATTCTTTGATTGTGGTGACGCCTTTGGATGACCATAAACCAAATACAAAATTTACTATCAAGAAGCTAATTAAAATAACGCCATTCAGGTCTAAGGACATAAGTAATAATAATATTAAATAAAATACTGCAAATATTACTATGTCATCTAAGTAAAGTCAAATATTATGATTTACTCTATTAATGCTAATGAAACCTCTCTTTAAAATTAGAAAGGAATGATATCAGATACTCTTTTGTGCATAATAGACCACATAAAGACATATTGTATATTTTTGGTGCTATGGGTATATATTTCTTGCGCAATAGTTACCAAGTCATTAGAATAAGAATTATTTCTTAATCTTAAGCCCCATGCAAACACAAAAATTGCTACAAGAAATATATCAAGACCAAAATATCATCAATAAAATTAATGATTTATTTGGTGCTATGGGTAAAAGCATTCAAACTTATGATACCAAAGCTATAAATAAGGCAATCGAACTTGCTGCACAATATCACAGTGGTCAGGTCCGCGCATCCGGAGATCCATATATTATACATCCTATTGCAGTTGCAGAAATTGCAGCAGAGATGAATTTAGATACGGCGTCAATAATTACTGCTATTTTACATGATACAGTAGAAGATACTGAGCTTAGCGTAGTCAATATAGAAACAATTTTTGGCAAAGATATATCCATATTAGTTGAAGGAGTAACTAAACTCACAAGATTGGAATTTAAATCCGATCAAATGAAGCAGGCTGAAAATTTTAGAAAACTCTTTGTTGCGATGAGTGAAGATATAAGGGTTTTATTAGTAAAGCTCGCAGATAGACTACATAATATGCGCACTATTCATTTTTTAACAAAAGAGGCAAAAAAGCAAAGGATAGCCTTAGAAACAATGGAGATATACGCACCTCTTGCAGAAAGAATGGGTATGCATAATTTTAAAACAGAGCTCCAAGATATTGCATTTGAGGTTCTGTATCCCAATGTACGAGAGTCGATTTTATGTAGATTAAATGAAATTGCTCATGATGGAGCAACATTAATTGATAAAATTATACAAGAGCTTCAAGATCATCTCAAGTCAGAAAATATCGAAGCAACAGTAATGGGGAGGCAAAAAACTCCATATTCAATTTGGATGAAAATGAACCAAAAGAATGTGAGCTTTGATCAATTATCAGATATAATAGCATTTAGAATAATAGTGCAAAAACCACAAGATTGTTATCTTGCACTCGGGGTAATACATGGCAAATACAAAATGGTACCAGAAAATTTTCAAGATTTTATCAGCACCCCTAAACATAACGCCTATCAATCAATACATACTTTAGTTATAGGCCCTCTTCAACAAAGAATTGAGGTGCAAATTCGCACTAATGAAATGCACGAGATAGCTGAGTTTGGAGTAGCTGCGCACTGGCGCTATAAGCAAAAATACTTAGATCATTGTGGGAAGCAATTTAGATGGATCAGAGAATTACTATCTGTATTAGATCAAGCAAAAGATCCCGAAGAATTTATCTCCAATACAAAGCTTGAGATGTATTATGATCAGGTTTTTTGTTTTACACCAAAAGGTAAATTAATAGCATTACCAAAAGGAGCATCTACTATAGATTTTGCATATGGTATTCATTCTGAGGTTGGAAATCATTGTATTGGAGCCAAAGTTAATGGTCAGCTAGCACCTCTCAAAACAATATTAAAAAATGGAGATCAAGTTGAGATTTTAACTAGCAAAAATCAAGTACTAAATCAATCTTGGGAAGCCTATGTTGTAACGGGAAGAGCCAAATCTGAAATTAGAAAATTTTTAAGACAACAAAGTATAGAGCAATTTTCCTGCTTAGGAAAAGATATGCTAGAGAAGGCATTCAAATCTGTGAATATGTCAATAAATCAAATAGATCTAGAGATAGCAATTACAAAATTCCGCAAAACAAATGCGCAAGATTTATTTTGCTCTATAGGGGATGGTAATATTGATCGTGAAGAGGTGCTGAAATTATATAAACCCAAATCAAAAATTTCTGATAAGTTTTTTTTATTCAAGTTTGTAAAGACTCCTCGTAAACAAGAGGCGGTTTCAATTAAAGGCCTTGTTTCTGGAATGGCTATACATTACGCCGGGTGTTGTCACCCAATTCCTGGAGATAGTATTCTCGGAGTGATTCATACTGGTAAAGGTATTACTATACATTCTGCTGGATGCGAATATTTAGAGCATCTTAAAACAAATGAGTTTGAGCCAGTGCTACTTGAGTGGAATCATGAAACAAATCAAGAGGCTTTTGTTACACGCGTTTCCGTAAAAATAATCAATGAACCAGGAGGTATTGCTAGTATTTCTTCGGCTTTTGCGCAAGAAAAATGTAATATCGTAAATTTTAAAATTATAAACCGTAGTATTGATTTTTACCAAGTAATAGTCGATGTAGAAGTAACTAATGTCAACCATTTAAATACTTTACTTACGATATTAAGAAGAAAGAAAGAAATTTTGCAAATTGATAGAATTAAGACATGATTATAGGTGTAGGATGTGATGTCATAGATATCAGAAGAATTGAAGAGATGCATAAAAAATTTGGGCAAAAATTACTGGAGAAAATATTAACAAACTCAGAAAGGCGAAGATTTTACGATATATCTGATACTACTGCTCAAATATCCTTCATTGCAAAAAGATTTTCTGCTAAAGAGGCTATCGCAAAAGCATTTGGATGTGGTATAGGTTCGGTTTTGTCTTTTCAAGATATAGAAATATTGAATAACGAAGCTGGCGCGCCTAAAGTACTGATACGCAAAATGCCTATGAGATTAAAACAAGAGGATATATGTATCCATATCTCTATATCAGATGAATGGCCAATCGCTATTTCATTTATTGTCATTTCAAGATTAGTCTCTACCTAATGCACCCAGAACCTGTATTATCTTTTAAAATCATCCTATGTTTATTTTACTAAAATCAAAAATACATGTTTAATAAAAGACCTTTAAATGTTTTACTAACCCGAGTACATGAAAATAATATAGAAATTATTAATGCACTAGATAATAGATCGTTTAATTTTTATGAAGAGCCCTTGATAACATATCATAATAATGAAGATTTATTAAATAGTATTAGCAAGACTATTCATAAAAAGCCTGTCTTAATCTCAAGTATTCATGCCGCAAAACTAGCATCTTATTATCTAAAAAATTCAGATATAGATGCTTTTGTAGTTGGCGATCATTCTTCTACAATCCTCAAGTCATCAGGGATTAATGTTCAGAAAACTACTAGCACTATATCCGAATTGTTAGATTACATATGTAATATTGCTGATCTGATATATCTCAGAGGATCTCATATATCAATGAAAGTGCCATTTGAGATAAAAGAATATGTGATATACGAATCTAAGTATAAATCTCGATTTTCTTCTAAGGCGATAGAGTTATTGCAAAATAATCAAATCGATATAGTCACTTTATTTTCGCAAAAATGCGCTCATGCTTTTGTAGAGTGTTTAAAATATCATAATTTGCAAGATCAAGGGCTATATTTCTACTGCTTGAGTAAAAATATAGCCTCTATCATTCATGGATACGGTTTAAATGCCCTCTTCTCACCGCACCCTGATCTAGAGAGTTTTAAAAGGTTATTTTTGAATATTAGTGATGATAAATAAAAATATGCATACTGACTCATTGTATAAGATGCATATCTGATATCTAAATCATTAACATATTCTTTAAACTTATGAATAGTGTAATTATAATATGTCAAGAGTTAGAATTTTTAGAAGATCTATTGTGATTTAAGGCTTTGCGTTCAGTTTTTAAATACTCCATAGCCTCTTGTGTTCTTCTTGCTATATAATCTGGCTCTACGCCGGCTTCTTCGCACATAATAATAAAATTCTCTGATTTGCCAAAAATCCATTCAATGGCATCATCGGAGATTTTTCGATCAGATGGATTGGTGGATATACTTGTTGCATCTACCATAGCCTGAAGAATTATTGCCTTTCTTAACTTGCCTTCTGGTTTTATGTTAGCAAATCTGATACGCTCAAAAGGTGCATTTAATTTTATTACATTACTCATGGTTATTTTCTCCTTATTCATTTATATTAATGTGCAATATTTTATTAATTAGCGCACAAAGAGATTAATACTTGATGATATGTTTATTATAGTTAGAGTGTGGGGGTGGGGTGGG
>CAYGNF010000051.1:0-5120 GCA_964351245.1 uncultured Rickettsiaceae bacterium
CACTACCACCACCAAACTAGGAGACAACATTCATAACACCACCACCACCAAACTAGGAGACAACATTCATAACACCACCCACACCACAGGAGTACCAGGAGTACCAGGAGCACAAGGTAAACAAGGTGAACAAGGTGAACAAGGCAAGCCTGGAAGAGATCCGATTAGTAGCGGCCCAGGAGAAAGTGCTCCTGCAAGCTCTAGTAATAGTAACTGGATGTCATTATTACTGGAAGCATTAGTTATTGCTGCGATGTTTATTTTTTTCGGGCCTGGGGGGGCGCTTGCTGCTTATTGTGTTGCAGAAGTTGCAAGGGGGTACGCAGATAATGCAAGGGGAGGGCCTGATTCTTCTGGCAAATCCTATACTCATACTAGTAATATAGCCGGTAATGATAAAGGTAATGCACAAGGCGCCGAACAAAGTAATTCTCGAGAAAAAGATAAGAATGAGAAACAAGAGAGCAAATTATACACAGGTGCAAAAGTCTTAGCTGTTGGCGCCGGGTTAGTAGGATTAGTTGCTTTAGGCATAGCATCCGGACCTGCGGCGCCACTGATTGTTGCAGGAGCTGGAATTGCTGGGTACGGAGGATTCAGAGCATTAAAAGCATCTGGGTCATTGATGGGACGCGTATATAATTATGCAAAAGGTACAAAGGAAGGAGCCAGTAATTCTCAGAATTCAACAACTCCATTACTTGAGCAAGAGAAATCGCATGAGGATCAACTCGCACAGGATACTCTCGTAACTACAGAAACGGCGCGCAAGAACACCAAAAAACCAACCCCCACTTCTGCACACACCTATTCTGAAGCAGTAAGAAAGAAAGTAGCAGGTATGATGAATGCAATGGGTTATGCATTAAGCTTACCAATGAGTATGGCTCAATCATATTATGAATATGCAGGACGAGCATATAGTAACAAGAAGCAGCCAGAAACTCAACGCTCACCATAAAGCACTTCCTAAATCCTATCTCTATTTGATGGGTTAGAGTATTTTATTCTTATCATCTATTAGCGATGTTGTTTTTTCTTATATAGTCGGAAATAAAAACATGCTATCATCTATCTTAGGAAATGTATTAGGTCGTTTGGGTGGTTTTTTTGGCGGAAGCATGCTTGCTAGTGCCGGCAGATATATCGGCAACTGGATTGGTAATCAGTTAGAAGATAATTACGAAGAAAAAGAATCTTGCACTATTGGAAGGGTTAAGAATAACTTATATCCTTTATCTACGATAGTAGGAAAGCCTATACCATTAATTTTTGGAAAAGCTGCAGCTGATGGTAGATTAATATGGTCCACATCTATACAAGAAGTGCCAACGCGCTCATCTTCATTTAGATATGTAGCAGATACTAAAATCATTAAAACTCGAATAGATTTTCTCTATTACTGCAGCTTTGCTCTTGGTATTTGCGAAGGAAAAATTGAGCGCATAGAAAGAGTATGGTGCAATAATGCACTCATAGATATTTCTGCATATCATCATCGTATTTATTATGGCACAGAAGATCAGATGCCAGACCCTTTAATTGCTGCCAAAGTACCAGGCCGAAGTGCTACAGCTCATAGAGGGCTTGCATATATAGTGTTTGAAAATTTCCCTCTCGCAGATTTTAATAATGACATGCCCAAATTTACCTTTGAGGTTTATAGAAGAACTCAGATATACAATGAAACTATATCCCTCACCAATAAAATCAGAGGATTTAATATAATACCTGGTAGCGGAGAATTTGTATATGATACCATCATTCAAACTATGTCTCATATTGAAATGGGCAGCAATATATATACGCATCATATTAATAAAAATAATAAAGACGGGATCGCAGATAGCTTATTTAGTTTGAATTATATGCAGCAAGTTTGCCCTAAATTAGAATGGGCAGCGCCTGTTGTATGCTGGTTTTGCGATGATCTTGATATAGGAAGATGCAACATATTCCCAGCAGTAGAAAATGGTCCCAATAACCATAATGAATATTCTTGTCAGTGGGAAGTAGCAGGCAGAACTAGATCTAATGCTAGAGTAATTTCAAAGGATCATTATGAGAATCCTATGTATGGAGGCACGGTGAATGATGATTCTGTAGTGCGATATTTGCAGGAACTCAAGAACAGAGGGCTTAAAGTAATGTTCTATCCTATGATATTTATGGAGGTAACCGGAAAGCCATGGAGAGGCTACATGAAAGGAGAGGCATGTGATGTGCCTAATTTCTTTAGAAAACCAAATGGGTATAATAATTTTATCCTCCATTATGCCAGATTATGCGCTGGGCTTGTAGATGCATTTATTATAGGAAGTGAATTTGTAGGCATCACATCTATAAGAGAAGGTAACTCATTTCCTGCAGTAGCAGAACTTATTAATCTGGCCCGGCAAGTTAAAGAGATAATGGGGCCTCGCGTTAAGGTAACTTATGCAGCTGATTGGACTGAATATCACCACTCAGCAGGCGGATGGTATCATATGGATGATTTGTGGGCATCAGATTATATCGATTTTATCGGTATAGATAATTATCTACCTCTAACCATGAAAAAAATAGGCTCGCCATCTACAGAAGAGATTAGCCGAGGCCTTAATTCAGGAGAAGGCTTTGATTATTATTATGATGACGCCAGAGAGCAAATTCCTCTGGACCCCAAATATGCATGGAAAAATATTCGATGGTTTTGGGAGAATGAACATTATAACCCAGACGGTACAAGAACAAGGTGGATTCCAAGATCAAAAAAAATATGGTTTACAGAATTTGGATTTGCTTCAATTGATAAATCAACGAATCAGCCAAATCTATTTTATGATCCAAGATGCATTAGCGGAGGGATACCAATTTATTCTAATGCAGGCACTAATTTCATAACCCAAAGGGTTGCTGCAAATGCGTTTCTCGATTTTTGGAGCAATCAGGAGTATATAGAAAATATGTTTCTTTGGTGCTTTGATGCAAGGCCTTATCCAGCATGGCCACATGCAAAAAAGTGGAATGATTTCTATCTTTGGGAAAAAGGCCACTGGGTAAATGGTAAATTAATCGATACTCTTCTTGCGGATTTAATATTAGATATATCTCAGAAATGCAATATATGCCCATCATTAATCGATTTTAATGGGCTTCATGAAAATATATCAGGCATATCAATCACAAAGATGACAACCGGACTTGAGCTCATCAACTTGCTTCGTACTGTATATTTTTTCGATCTAAGAGATAGGAGTGATGGAGGCATCACTTTTGTTAAGCGTAATAGTAGCAATGAAATCAAGATAGATGGAAAAGATTTGCTACAGATAGATGACAAAATCATTGAAACAGAGAAGGAGAATAAATATTCTCAGCCGGGGGCTTTGCTTATTAGATACATAAGCTCCACCTCACGTGCTTACGATATAACCCAGGAGATGATAAGCTTAGATAGAGCTCAGTATAATGTAAAGTCAATAAATCTCCCCTTTGTAATGTCTGCATCTGAAGCAAATGATGTAGGGAGGATTATACTTAATCAGATACATTCTACTGAGGCAATGATATCATTTTGTCTACCTTTCATTTATTGTGATTTATCTCCATCTGATATAATAAGCTTCAGGCATGATGGAGTACATTACCAAGCGCGCATATGTTTTATAGAATTACAAAAATGGCGTATCTTGATTACAGGAGTGCTAGAGTCTAAGATGGAGCTTATATTACCCAATTTCGACATTTCTGATAATAGTACAATTGATACTTCCGAAGGAATCAAGCAAATCCTTATTTCTAATGCACAAGATTATAAAGAGCAAATGAATATTCCAGGGATACTATTTTTTGCGAATTTCTCCGCAGTAATTGCTCCATTGAAAATAGGCCCAGGGCTTGATAGACTCTGCAAAATCGATGATATACCAAAGTGCCCAGGAGGCTATAATGTGATCAATAGCCATATAAGCCAGATTAATCATTATTTGATCGATGAAACTTCTTATATTGAAATAGATGTAAGTAATAATCCACTTCCAGTAATAGATAGATGTTGCACTAAAAAAAATGGATTGATTTTAGATAATCAGCTAATTTTTTTTATGAAAATAGAAAGAATATCAGAAGCGCGTGTTGTAATTAGTAATCTTATATATCCAAAATCTGTGAACAACATAGACCTTTGCGCATCTAGTAGAGCTCTTTTTATGGATACAATATATGATCTTGCGGTACACGCAATTTTCGAGGAAGAGATGTTTTATTTATCAGGAGGTGTGTCTAACAAAAATCTTAGCCAAATAATCTTTATGGACAATGCATTAAATTCTTAAGTAATAGAAAATTGTTACTATAATATTTATATTAGAAGGGATGTAGAACATTGATGCCACAACAATTATATATCATTAATGTTGATAATGCTTTGATGGATAATGCCACAAAGCTGGAGTATATTTTTTCTCCTTTATCCAATGGGGGCCCACTCTTTTTGTTATCCATTTGCAGCGATCTTTCTGCGGAGCATTTAGTCAAATTATTCGATCATCTACAATGCGCAAACTCCATCAAAGCTTTACAGCTTTTTAATAGAACAAGAGGACCAGACCCATTAATACTAACAAAATTAAATATGATCGCTGATTTATTTCAGACCAACAGAACTATAGATTCGCTAGATTTTTCTGGTAATTGGTTAAAGGAGGGGCACATAAAAATCCTAGGTAAAATTCTTAAGAGTCACAATTCTCTCAAAGTCCTTAAAATGTCTGATATGAGATTAAATGCTAAAAAAATTGCTCCTATAGCAAACAAAATTCATATATCTAAGATTATCGAAATTGATATATCACGCAATATTCTTTCATCTGAGGGGCTTAAAAAAATCGTTAGTAAGTTCTATACTAAAAATAATACACTAGAAATTCTAGATTTGTCTTATAATTACATAGGCAATAAATCTACTGAGGTAATTCCAGAATTATTGACCTATGCTACTCATATTAAGTATTTAGGGCTAGCAGCTAATAATATTGGTGAAGCAGGGCTCCGGATATTAACAAAACAATGCTTGAAACACAAATCTCTATATTCTATTGATTTATCTAGAAATCATTTCAATCTACACAGTTTAAAAC
>CAYGNF010000052.1:0-5119 GCA_964351245.1 uncultured Rickettsiaceae bacterium
CAGTATATCTGTCCCCAGTAGCTTGTAATACTGGAATTGTAAATATTCCTAACATACTAGAAACTGGCTTCACTTTATTTTCTTTGGCTGCTTCATCTAAAACCTTTAGACTATCCTTGGGGCTTTTTCCATGGAAGGGGCTTGCTAGATTCTCTTTCTTGTGGTGCTCATTTGCAGTCGTAAGAGCTGAATCCCAGATACTATTATATATATGTTTTTCTCCAAGAAAAAAGGAGCGCATCGGTCTTGCTTTCTTAAATGCATTATAAGCGTCTTTGCTAACATCAGGAGAAACACCCAGAGCACCTGAGGCCTGTACTCTGCTTTCTAAGGCTTGAGTCCTCCTGGTTTGGACTACTTTACCAACTCCAAAAGCGATCGCAGCTCCTACGATAGGCAAAGCAGGACCAGTCGCTACTAGCGCCCCTGCTGATGCTATCGCACCTCCGGCCGCCATAAAGGCCCCGGCTACTGGCGCAAGAGCTCCGGTAAAACCCGCAGCGGTCCCAATTCCGGTAATAGTAGACCCCGCAGCTCCCATTGCACCTGTAACAGTAGACCCCGCACCAGCCGCGATCAAGACTACAGACGCTATTGCTACTCCATAGACACTAAACACAGCACCATTCAATGCATCTCCTATTCTCTTACGACCCTTACGCCTCTTGTCCTCATTCTCTAGCTCTAGCTCCTCTGTCGAAGAAGTATTATTCTCTTCATTCATATTTTTATACCTCATGATTACTTACACTTAGTATAAATATTATTTATTACTTTGAAAAGTGTTATATATATCTTGCAATTGCAATAACAATGCTTGTGATATTTTTATTATTTATTTATCAAAAATATTATAATAAATATACTAACTTATTTTGATATAGAATATATTAGGATCTTCATGGGTTTATTACTGCAAAGCTACAATTTTTGAGACTTACCATTACTTTTGATTTTGAATCTACATCATCTCTTCCTATAATGAATATATAAAAAATTAGCCAAATCTCCATTTGCGAAAAAATGCATAGAATGTTACTATTGTAAGAACATATACACTGAGCCAAGGATAAATTATGCGATATTACATTTCTATAACCCTCATTACTTTTTTACTCAATCAGATGTTTTCAGCATTCTAGGATAAAGTCCATTTAAAAAACTCCCATAAACATAAATGCTCAGAAAAATTCATCATAGCCAATATGCATAATTCTTCGGATTAATAAAAGATAGAAACTAACTACACTATATGAAAAATAAACATCAAATACTAGAAACTTATATGTCATGGATTGCAGTCCTTGGGCAATCAATGCATTTTATTCAGGCCTGGAAAATATATTCCACTAAGTCATCTGAAGATGTATCTGCGCTAGCATATATTATATGTGTAGTACTACTGATACATTGGTTTGCTTATGGATTCTTCATCAAGAACAGAGTATTGATAATAGCCGAAGGAGTGGGTTTATTCGGGGCGACATTAGTCTTGATAGGAATATTTATTTATAGTTAGAATCAATATATCAATTAATGTCGCATTAATTTGAATAAAAGTGCTTAGCGCGACAAAAAAATAGTCTACAAAATACCCTCAGTAACTCTCTGAAAAATACCACAATTTAGTATATATTCTCTAGAATTAAATTCTAGAGCATTATAGATTAAAGCCCAATCCTCTCTAGGATTTATAAATCTGTAAATTTATTAAGAGATATACTAAAATTATTTACTAACAAATAAAGAATACAAGTATGATGACTCACTATTTTGATAAATTATTTTCTAAAAAACCTCTAGAGAGAAAATCTAATAATTATCTTCATATTCCAGAAGGGTTTTTTAAAAATAGTGTAATAGGTCCGGAGGAATATTCGAATAATGTGATAGTATATAGATGTGTGAATATCATTGCACAAGGTGCAAGCCATGTTCCCTGGGTAATTTATGAAAATAACGGTACTAAAAAAAAGATTGAACATAAAAATTACCCTTTATACAATCTGCTTAAAAAGCCAAATAACATGCAATCAGGTGCCGAGTTTTTTGCATCCTTAGTAGCGTCAAAACTTTTATTTGGAAATAGCTATATTGCATGCTATGGGGATGGGTCAACAATTTCATCTTTGTATCTTTTGCATCCAAATCATATTGAGTTGAAGTTAAAGAATGGGTCTCCTTCGCACTATGTGTATAAGAATAATGGCAAGGAAACTCATTTTCCTATAAATCACAAAACTCAAAAATCTCAAATACTCCACATCAAATCTTATAATCCAAATTCTCCTTACGTAGGAATATCTGCAATAAATGCCGCGCGCAAATCTATAGAACTACATAATTTAACTTGTGAATGGAATAGTAGTTTACTAAAGAATGGAGCGCGTCCAACCGGTGCGCTGATTATGAAAGACTCGAGTCAATATCTTTCTGACGAGCAATTTATGAGATTGCAAGAACAGTTATACGATAAATTTACTGGCACAACGAATGCAGGAAAACCTTTGCTTCTTGAGGGGGGGCTTGACTGGAGAGATATGAGTATTCATCCCAAAGATATGGATTATATTGAATCCAAAAATTCTGCAGCAAGAGAGATAGCCCTAGCATTTGGATTACCACCTCAATTATTAGGTATTTCTGGTGATAATACATATAGCAATATGCAAGAGGCAAGGCTCGCATTGTGGGAAGAGACGATAATACCCATATTAGACCATCTTGCAGACTCAATGTCTGCTTGGTTTTCATCGTGGATATCAAGAGAAATCGTGATAGATTTTGATAGAGATAATATATCTGCCTTATATGAAAAAAGGCGATTAATGTGGGATAAAATATCTAGTGCAAATTTCATGACAATCAATGAAAAAAGGCATGAAGTCGGACTTGGACCAATAGAGGGGGGAGATAGTTTAAGTATATGAGCAAGAAGGCAAATCATATCTTACCCAGATTCACTGAATCTGCCATTACTTTGAGCACTCAATTAGAAAAAGATATAATCGCACTAGAGTTCTTAGAAGAAGGGGAAGAAAAACACAAAACCCAAAAAATCATGGTAGAAACTTTGCATAAATTAGTTGTAATAATGGAGAGAATTAAGAACATGGAAAAGTCATTAGAACAAGACAAGACAGATGATAATGAGTCCGATCAACAAATCATCGATGCATTTATCGAAAAAATCAAATCAAAACAATACTAATCCTTAGATTAAATTAGACAAATAAATTTTGGGGGTCTTGCATGAGCTTACACTGATATTGGCTGTCAGACTCATTATGTCAAATTTGTTTAGATAATTGCAAAACTACTACTCTACTAATATAACGCAACCTAATTTTGGAGATTATCTAAATATGCAGGATCAAAGTATCATAAAGCTCATTTTAAAAAGAGATTTTTCTTGTTTTATACATAAGGTTTTTTGCACTATTAATCCTGGAGCCGAATATATACCAAGCCTGCACATAGATCTTATAGCTGAGCACTTGCGGGCTGTTGAACAAGGAGAGATAAAAAGATTAATAATTAATATGCCCCCTAGGGCTCTTAAGTCTGTTTCCGTTAGTGTATCGTGGCCAGCATGGCTTCTTGGACATGATCCAAGAATGAGAATTATGGTAGCGAGCTATTCTCAAATACTCAGCAACAAGCTCTCTATGGATACTAGATTCATTATCAATTCTGACTGGTATAAAAATTTATTTCCTAGTACGCGTATTCATAGTAAACAAAATCAAAAAAGTAAATTTATGACTACAAAATATGGTTTTAGATTTGCTACATCAGTAGGAGGCACTGCTACAGGGGAGGGTGGTGATATTTTGATAGTAGATGATCCTCATAACCCTTCGCAAATTTCTTCTGAAAAACTGAGGAATAAAACAATCAAATGGTTTTCTGAGACTTTTTCAACCCGCCTGAATAATAGATCTGAAGGTAAAATTGTAATAGTACAGCAAAGACTTCACGAAAAGGATCTTTCGGGCATATTACTCGCAGAGAATCAAGATGAATGGCATTTGCTTAAAATACCAGTTCAAGCCAAAGAAAAATTATATTTTCAGATTCGGAATAATGAATTTGTAGTGGAAGAGGGAAAAAGCATTAATGAAAAATTATTTAACGCCACCGAGATTGCCAAGTTAAAAAAAGAAATAGGACAAAGTAATTTTAATGCGCAATATATGCAAGAACCTGATTCATTATCTTCTGGTATACTAAAAGCAGAATATTTGCAATTTTATAAAATTATGCCAGAAAAATTTGATTATATAATACAAAGCTGGGATACTGCTATAAAAGCAAACGATAATGCAGATTTCTCAGCAATGAGCAATTGGGGCGTATATGGAGAAAATCTTTATCTGATTTCTATTTTTCAAGATAGACTCGAATATCCTGAGCTCAAACGCGAAGTTAAGAAATTTGTAGATAAATATTTACCGCTTAAGATACTCATTGAAGATAAAGCGAGCGGACAATCATTGTTGCAGGATTTACAGCGCGAAGGTATGAAAAACTTAGTACCCATAAAGACTAAGGTTGATAAAATTACACGCTTTGCAACATGTATGGATCTGTTCGAATCTGGAAGAGTATTGCTGCCATATAGTGGTTATTCAAAAGAGATTACCTACCAACAATTAATAGATTTTCCCTCCTGTAAACATGACGATATCGTAGATTCCATTACCCAGTTTTTGAATTATATTAAAAAAAATAAGAGCATTATTAAGCCATCAGTGAGATATTTTTGAAATATACTTAATAACTATATGCCGAAATAGTACGTATAAATGAACGCTATAATCACAGAAAGAATTAAAGTAAGAATTAATTTTAGGGATAAATAATGAGTTTTTGGAGCTCCCGTAGAGTGACCTATTTTTGGATTATGATCCCTTGTAATAAATAAAGGCAAGGAAATAAACAGTAAAATTACCCAAATTGTAGCGATAATTACTAAATGATGCATGATATTCATTTCATTTCTCTTTTTTTTTAAGATTATTTGTTTTTAATGGCCTAATTTTAACTTTATTTTAATTTTTATCTAGTATTAATCTCTTTGTGCGCTAATTAATAAAATATTGCACATTAATATAAA
>CAYGNF010000053.1:0-4974 GCA_964351245.1 uncultured Rickettsiaceae bacterium
ATGTGCTTTAAGAGTTAGTAGCCTATGATAATCACAAGAAACTGAGACTCAAGTAAAAGATACGGTTCTGATAATTCTTAGAAGTCAACAAATATAGGTTATAGGTTATAGGGTAAATATTAATAATCAACTATATTGTTATTCCAGATAAGGAGCCACTCTTTTAGTTTGGTATATCTATTAGAGTTGATACTATTTTTTATAGCTATATTGAGAGCTTTTTTTTCTCCTATTATTACTACTAGTTTTTTCCCTCTGGTAATTGCTGTATATATAAGATTTCTTTTTAGCATCATATAGCTTTGCATATTTATTGGAATAATCACAGCTTTGTATTCTGAGCCTTGTGACTTATGTATCGTGGTAGCGTAGGAGAGGGTGATCTGATCTAGGTCACTATAATCGTATGTAACTTGGCGATTATAGAAGTTGATCACTATTTCCTGGTCTTGCTCATTAATATCGACAATGAGTCCTATATCACCGTTATATACTTCTTTATCGTAATTATTTTCTGTTTGCATCACTTTATCTCCCATAGCAAAAACTTGACCAAACTTATGTATTCCGTTACTAACATTAGGGTTCAAAGCTTTCTGAAGATGAATATTAAGAGACCTTGCACCAGATCCTCCTCTTTGCATGGGGCATAATAATTGTATGTCATTTATAGGATCTAAATTGAATTTTCTGGGTATTCTATCTTTGATCATGGTAATAATTTTATTGATAATATCATCGCCTTGTTCTGCTTCTACGAAGTAAAAGTCAGATTCTTTTTCATATTGTGCCCCTCTAGTTAAGTTTGGCACTATTCCGTTATTTACCATATGCGCATTAGTGATAATTTGGCTATCTCGTGCTTGCCTAAATATTTCAGTTAATTTGATGCATCTTATAGTACCAGAGTCTATAACATCACTAAGCACTTTCCCCGCTCCTACAGATGGAAGTTGGTCCACGTCGCCCACCAAAAGCAAAGCCGTATTTTTACTTAGTGCTTTAAGTAGTGAATGAAATAAGGATACATCTACCATTGAAACTTCGTCAACAATCAGGTAATCACAGATTAATGGAGACTCCTGATTCTTCTTAAACTGTCCGTTTGTAGGATCAATCTCTAATAACCTATGTATTGTTGTTGTCTCAAGCCCTGTGCTCTCATTAAGGCGTTTTGCTGCTCTTCCAGTGGGAGCGCAGAGTTTAATTTTTAAGTTTTTATTCTCTAATGTCTTCAGTAATGCTTTAACTAAAGTTGTTTTTCCTGTGCCAGGCCCTCCAGTTATTACCATGACTTTAGACTCCAAAGCGTGAATTATTGCATCTTTCTGACTTGAGGCTAAGTTAATGTTTAGTAATTTCTCTACCTGATCTATAATTTTTACTGTTTCAAATTTAACTTCAGATTTATCCAAAGATTCATTTGTCCACATTAGAGTAGATCTTGCTAAGGAAATTAGCATCTTTGCTATATTTTTCTCATACATATAGTAGCTTGCAAGGAAAATAGTTTCTAAGTTCTCTAATGTATCTGCAGTTAAAGTACCCATCTTTATTTCTTCATTTATAGCAATTTCTACTATATTATTGTCTATCTCGAGTAATTTCTGACAATTTTGTACCAGAATTTCTTTGGGAAGTCCGCAATGTCCAGATGAGGTAGCTTCTAAGAGCGCGTATGATATACCAGCCCGAGCTCTTATAAGAGAGTCTTTTGCTATACCTAAATTTCCTGCAATAATATCGGCAGAGATAAATCCAATGCCGCGTATGTCTGAAGCTAATACATAAGGGTTTGTAGAGACTATCTCAATTGCTCTATCGCCGTATGTTTTATAGATTCTAGTTGCACGAGTAGTACCAACTCCATTAGATTGAAGAAATACCATAATTTCACGAATAATTTTCTGATCCCTAAAATTAGAGCAGATACTTGCAGCTCTTACCTTACCTATACCAACTAGTTTTGATAAAAATTCAGGTTGATTTTCTATCACATCAAAAACTTTATCACCAAAAGCAGCAACTAATTTTTTAGCGAAGAATGGTCCTATACCCTTAATCAATCCTGATCCAAGATATTTTTCCATACCTTCTGATGTTTCAGGCCGGAGGGACTTTAAGAAGTCAGCCTTAAATTGGAGTCCATGATCACGATTATTAAACCAAACACCATAACATTTAATATATTCTCCACTAGATACTGAAGGCGCACTACCAGTAATAGTCACTAAATCTTTTTTCCCCTTTACTTTCACTCTTAAGACGCAAAAGCCATTATCGCCATTATGGTAAGTCACTCGTTCTATAGTGCCAGATAAATATTCCTTTGTGGCTAAGTCTATAGGATTTTTCTTTACATTAAAATTTGTGATCAATTTGGAATTAGTTTGCACATAATACTCATTTACTTAAAATGCCTCAAAAGAGAAGAAATACTATCCTCAAAATTATTGAACTAGTCTTTTCTTTATTTATAACAGTAATATAATGCTTGCACAATGATCATAAGTAGCTTCCTATCTCAGAGTCTTGCATTCCAGAATCAGAAGAAACCAACTCTTACAAATCATTGGTCTTTGAATGATTCAGAGCAAAGCAGAATCTGCATACTTATCTGATTTCTTATCACTTTATTAAATGACGCAAAATCATGCAAGGTAAAACCCCCCACCCATTTGTTTTAAATTACCATGCAATTAATTATGAATATTTTATACTAAATCCTAACCAGCTACGAGTAGGACTAAGTAGTTAGGATGATATTGATAATTTTTACTATGTTCTATAGTTTTAGACTCTATTCTATTTTTATATTCTTTAGTTAACTTATCTGAATCTCCCCAAATAATGTGTGCTATGTGTTTATTCTGTTCTACTTGTTGCATCAAGTCCTGCATTATCTCTTTTGATAAATGACGATGCTTTAAATATAGAGTATATGGAGATTTTGACTTATCTATGTCAAATATACTATTATCTTTAGTATTATCATTAAAAGAATGTTTGGCGGGGTATTTATAAGCAGCTCGAAAATTAGCAAGGATAATAGTGCTTGATGCTATTGTTCTAAAATATTATGTAGATTTCATTATAGTACCTTATATCATTATTTGATTATTTTAGGCGTATATAAGCATATGATTTTTGGATATATAGCCTAATTCTTGTATGATATTAAGTAGTAATTAGTTTGCTAGTCCCAACTTCAGTAAATTTAAACACAGATCTATATCAACCTTACATCTATTGCATATATTTTACCTTGATTAGATTCAATATTATAACTGACTTTCTGTCCATCTTGTAAAGCATCAAGATCTACCGCTTTTACTGCAGAATTATGCAAGAAAACATCTTTTGATTGATCGCTAGGCTCTATAAACCCGTATCCTTTTATTGCATTAAACCATTTTATCGTTCCTGTATTCATAAATATTTTTTTTAGATCATTAAATTATACTTGAAATAAGCTTCGAAGCTTAAACTGTCTGATAGTATAAGTATTTAACTATATTATTTCTAGCTAATTATTCATCAGCTAATTTATATATTATAATTATATATTATAATCAGCAATATTATATTTTACTTGCTTAGTACTATCAAAACTAACTCATCAAAACTAACTCATCACCATACTATATCTAATCTACTCAAGATTTACTAGAGTGAAAATTAACAATATTTCATTTATTTCTTATCACCAAGCTAGTACAATTAATCTAAATTCTCAATTATTTCCAAATCATATTTAGTCTGAGGTAAGTTATTTTTTAATTCAGAAATATCCTTGACCTCTCCGTACCATTCCTTTCTGAATTTATTGAACCTTAGACTCCTAGATCTAAGAAAATCTCTAATATCTTTACCTGGCTCATCACTAAATTTTAAAATAATAGGAATAGTGCTTTCTTTTTCCTCATTAAATGCATTATTACCTTTTACTACCCAGCTAGACATAATATTGTCATTATCATCCAACTCTTTCTTGATAGAGAGTAATGCTCCAAGTAATGCATTATTAGGTAAATAATCAAGACCAGATTTAGTAATGAGACCAGCTTTTTCAATTAAAGATTTTGTACGCATTTTTTGCTCCTTGAGTCTTAGCCTAGTTTCTTCTAATTGCATCCTGGCTTTTTTCTGTTCTAGCTTTATTTTTTGCTGACTTAAGTTTTCCATAATCATTCTCTCTATATCAAGTATTTAAATAATATATTATTACAAGTTGCACATAAAGATATAGCACTAATTCTATATATATACGATAAAAATATAATTCTTGTTCCTAGTCAATCAAATAAATAGAGTTACATATAGCAATAGCATTTACACACAAAAATAAATCCATCTATAAACAACATAATCTGCAAATCAACTTACCTATATAAGCATACCAACCAAATAACCAAACCAACCAAATTAATAACCAAACCAAACCAACCAACCAAATCAATAACCAAATCAATAACCAAACCAAATAAATTATAATATTACCACACATCTTTACTTTCTCATGCCCTACCTCCCACTTTCTGGCGTAATACGCAACATGTGTTATGAATAACACTTGCTTATAGCCTAAAACTAAATTAGACTAAATTAGACTATAAGTAGATGAAATAGCCCAAAACCAAAAACTAAGAACCAGGTAATTTTAGTAAAACCAAAAACTAATAAATAAATATTAAACTCAAAAACAAAAACACCCAATCTAAGAATCAATAATGGCAATAGCATTCGCAAGATCAAAATATCTCAGTAGAAGCAATAATAAGAATGCGTGCTGTACAAGTGCATATAATGCAAGAAGTAGAGTAGTTGATGAAAGAACGGGCAAGGTTTTTGACTTTACAAGCCATGGAGGTCATGCCTATCACGAGATGCTGCTGCCTTCATTTGTAGATATGAAATTATAGAATATACATGTATTGTACCTTAGGGAAGAATGTGATGAACAACGAAAAGAGG
>CAYGNF010000054.1:0-4898 GCA_964351245.1 uncultured Rickettsiaceae bacterium
GTATCAAAAGATTTATAGGAGTTTATCTATATTTGTTAATTCTTAGTGATATCAAACACACATGAGTGCATGCCTTTGATGAGGGGATTATGGAGCTGGTATAATGTAGTTTATGAGTTACCCGACTTGATGCGGCTAAATTACCGAGTAGTTATTTGGGTTTTCAAAAATCTTGCGTATCAGCAAGTTATTCAAATGATGGCCAGGCTTTATGCATGAAAATGATCCTATGATCTCACAATTTGCAAGATAAAAATCACCCAGAGCATCTAATAATTTATGCCTTACGAATTCATCTTGAAAACGCAATCCATCGTGGTTTAGGATATTATCTTTATCAAGACCGATTGAGTTATCAAGGGAGGCTCCTTTTGCAAGACCTATGCCTTGAAGATACTCTAAGTCTGCCAGAAAACCAAATGTTCTTGCAGATGCTACCTGGGAGTTAAAAAGCTCTTTATTATGATATTCAATAGATTGCTTTTGGATTAATTTTGAGTCAAAGTCTATTTCTAGTGCAATAGAAAAATAATCTGCAGGTGACACTAAGTTTGTAGCACCCCCCGCACCTTCTACAAAAACTTCTCTATTAATTTTGATTTGTTTTTTAGTATTAAGCAAGAGTGTTTTTTGCGCGCATTCTATCATGAAGACAAAGGGCTGACTACTTCCGTCCATTATTGGGACTTCTGGACCATCAATTTCCACTATTAGATTATCTATACCGCATCCCCATATTGCTGCCATTAAATGCTCTATGGTTGATACTGAAAATTTATTGCCAGGATTTGCTAAAGTGGTGCAAAGATTTGTATCAACAACTGAGTTATATGCAGCTCTAACATAATTATCGGAAGCTTTTATATCGGTTCTTATAAACACTATTCCTTGATCTTGTTTTGCAGGCTTTAAAGTAACCTGGACTTTTTGACCGGAGTGCACTCCAATTCCGTAGCAACTGGCAGGATAGCGTATAGTGGTTTGTTGCATTTTACTTATACTATCTTATCTTGTTTTAAGTATCATTATATAGCCATGGCAACAATGTATCAATAATATATATGTTACAAAATATTACATTAATAAGCGCTCTATTGATTCATCTTTGTGATAGTAGATAAGATCGACCCTTTATATTTACCTATATTATTTATACAAGCATACCTATGACTTGGATATTTTGATGGGTTTAATACCGTATCTTCTTCAAAATGACCAACCAATTTAATCTTACTTTTTTGTAATAATAGCTTTGCAATCCCAGGGAGATCGCATAGAAATCCAGATTTTTGACTCTTATCTGAAGCCTTACCAAGAGGGGTAAAAAACTTACTATAATCCTTCGATACACTTATCCAGAGGTTACTATACTCTTCAGAAACTTCATATGTTTTTTTTGTAATCGAGGGCCCCATTACTGCCACTAAAGGCTGAGTTGAAAGATGTGTCAATTTATCTACACAGCGTTCTATAATGCCATTATATAAACTTCTCCACCCGCAGTGAATTGCTCCTATATAACTACCATCATGATTACTAATGAGAATTGGTATACAATCAGCGGTCTGAATTCCCAGCACTACATTACTCAGATCAGTTATCATTCCGTCAGCATTCGGCTCCTGGCCTTGTGGCCAAGCTTGATCTACATATACCACCTCATTACCATGGACTTGTCTCAAAACACATAAAGATAATCCGTTAGTATCTTTAGTAATTGCATTATGATTTAATGCAACTTCGAGTTCATCAACTTCACCTTTTATATAATAATGAGTTGATGGTTTAAAATTTTTAGCATAAATTTTAATAAGGACTTTATTGGGTATCAATTCGAATGAAAGATTATCACTATGCATAAGCAGGTTCACCCTATTATAAAATCGCTTAGCGCAAAGTTAAAGCAAAAGGATTTTATGTCAAGAGCGCTGATGATGCTTAGCAGTATATACAAAGACAAAATAACTTTTGGCTGCGAAATAGAGTTTTATATCTCAAAAAATTTCACCTTAGATAAATTATCCTCCCTTATCACAGAGTATGATTTTATTCAGGAGAGGGGGGTGGGGCAAATAGAATATCATATTGGCCCAACCGATGATCCTTGGTTGCTAATCAACGAAGTGCAAGACAGTATAAAATATATTCAAGATAGTTTGGGTAGAATAAATATCAGCGCCGATTTTTCTCCTAAACCTTTTTTATCTGATTTTGGCAATAGTTTGCAAATACAATTTACGAGTAAATCTGATTTATTTCAACAACATATCAATAAAATATGCTCTAGTTTTTGTAGAGATGCCGCATCTACATTTCTATCATACGCTCATTATAATGAAGATTACGCAAGATTTGATAAAGAATTTATGGCGCCCACTCATATATGTTATGGTCTTAATAATAGAAGTTGCTTGATACGGATATGCGGTCAAGATATTAAGCGCATAGAGATAAGGGCGCCTTCTCCTTGGGCAGATTTATATGTGGTACTTAGTACAATATTACAGCAAATTATTGTTGCTCAATCTTTAATTGATGAATCTATATATAAACCTATATATGGTATATCAAGCGATCCTCAGTATAATCTTGAGCCTATACCATCTTCTATAATAGTAGCTTCGGAGATTTTTGACGAGAGTTTTTATTTTTCAGACTCCTATAGAACTAAATCTCTCTAGATATTGATTTTGCAAGATTGACGCAAGAGCATATATCAATAAATTAGAATTTGCTAATTTTAGATATTAGTCTATTATTCGTGCTAATAAGTACAATTGAAATTAATATAATTAATATGATAGATGATTCTATTTTTAGAGCATATGACATCCGAGGAAATACTGAAAAAAACCTAAATACTCATATTGGCTATAATGTAGCGTATCATTTCGCAAAAATGAATTTTACTACATCAAATAATAGAATAGTTGTTGGGTATGATGGTAGAATGAGCTCTCCGTGGTTATATGAATCAGTAGTATCTGGTTTGTTAAAAGCTGGAGCCGAGATTACCTCAATAGGTCTTGCTACTACACCTTTATTATATTTTGCAGATTATAAACTTTCGCCTTGTGCAAGTATAATGATTACGGGGTCTCATAACCCTAAAAATGACAATGGCTTCAAGCTTATAGCCGGAAATTTATCTTTTTTTGGAGAAAAAATACAAAATCTTCTGGCTCTTATAAAATCTGATGAGCATAAATATATACAAGGCGCTAATCCTATCAAAAAATTCTACAACGTTAATGTAAAACCATTTTATGTAGATCGAGTGCTAAAAAACATACTAATTAATCCGGATCTAAGAATAGTTTGGGATCCAGGAAATGGCTCTGCTGGAGTCATTTTAAGTAGTATATTAGAAAAAATGCCGAATAAAAATTTCATTATCAATGAAGAGGTTGATGGAACCTTCCCGAACCATCATCCGGATCCAACAGATCCACAAAATCTTGTACAGCTTATTGAGGCTGTGAAAAACAGTGATGCAGATTTTGGGATAGGTTTTGATGGTGATGCGGATAGAATAGGGGTAGTCACCAAATCCGGCCGTATAATATTTGGTGATCAGATTATGTGCATCTATGCTAAGGAGCTTCTACAAAGAAAGCCTGGAAGCACAATAATTGGAGACGTAAAATGCAGTAAGACATTTTTTGAATATGTAGCTGATAATGGTGGTAGGGCTATTATGTGGAAAACGGGACACTCTCTTATTAAGGCAAAAATGAAAGAAGCTGAAGCTGAAATAGCAGGAGAAATGAGTGGGCATATTTTCTTTTCCGATGGATATTTAGGGTATGACGATGCGATATATGCTTCTTTGAGATTAATAGATGTTGTATCCAAATTAGAAAGAAGCATAGATGATATTTTATCGGAAATACCTAATGCAATTAATACACCAGAGATTCGTATAGAGATTGCAGATGAAAAAAAATTTATAATTATAGAGGCTTTAAAAAAGAAATTACAAAAAGCAAATATTAATTTCTGCGATATTGATGGAATAAGAGTGGATAAAGAAAAAGGATGGTGGCTTGCAAGAGCATCTAATACTCAGGGCGCTATAATTGTCCGGTGCGAAGCTTCTTCGGAAGAAAATCTTCAGCTGATTATTGATGATCTCAATCTACATCTCCGTGCATTTGATATAAGTGTGGATGCTTAAAAAAGATGCCTTCATAATTTGCGGACCTACTTCTTCTGGCAAAAGCCTACTTAGCCTTAAGTTTGCACAAAAACAAAAGTCAGCCATTATCAACGCAGATAGTATGCAGGTGTACAAGGGTCTTGAGTTGCTCTCTTCTTCTCCATCAAGTCATCAAAAATCACAAACTCCTCACTTTTTGTATAATTTTATCATTCCCGATGATAGATACAACCTAGCGCGGTATATCAACGACTGCAAACATGCTTTAATAGAATGTGATAATCTTGGATTACTACCAATAATAACGGGGGGAACTGGCATGTATATTAATGCTCTGGTTCAAGGATTTTCTGACATTCCTACCATATCAGAAGAGGCTAAAGCAGAAGTGGCCGATATCGAACAAACTGGTGGCACAGGAGCTCTATATCAATATCTGCAATTCAAGGACCCCAAAATGGCATCAATGCTCGCACCAAATGATAGAGCTCGTATTGCAAGAAGCTTAGGAGTGTTTCTTTCTACCAAACAATCTATTGTGGATTTTCATCAATCGAAAACTCAACCTATATTACATGATTATAATATTAGAACTATTTGTATTATACCAGAAAGGGATTCCTTATATGAAAGGTGTAATTTAAGATTTGATAAAGTAATCAAAGAAGGTGCGGTAGAAGAAGTGAGTAATTTTGTGCAACAATATTCACATATTGATTTTGGAATAACAAAAACTCTC
>CAYGNF010000055.1:0-4398 GCA_964351245.1 uncultured Rickettsiaceae bacterium
TCATTATAGCATTTATTATAAATGGTTGCTAATATTATTTAGTAGGATTTATTCTTCTATTGTAACTCCTTTGCTCCTTGATCTTGAGAGATCTGATTTGATCTGTTTGTTTTATCTCTTTTTGTGGGCTCTTGATTAAAAATTTTCTGTAAGTGCTTTATATTATCTGTTGAGATTTGAGATTGGCAGGATTTCATTATTTGAGATTTGCTTACATGTAATTTATCTGTTTTACCCCTCTTCTTTTGAGAGCAAAGCGCCTCATGTCATGTCATGTCATGGTAGAGCATGATTCCTTTACATACTATAGTCTTTATTTATTTTTATTTCTTGTTGTTTTTGATCTTGTGGTTTCTTAGATGTAGTAGGTTTAATTTCTTCTTTGAGGCCGATATATATCTCATGTTCTTTGGCTCTGAGTGATTTTGTAAGTTTTGGTACATCCTCTTCTTTTACTCTGCCCTCCCATTCTTGTCTGAAGGGGTTAAAAGATACGCCGTAACCCTCTAGGGTTTTGATGAGGTCTTTTTCTGGAGGGTTTTTTAATGATAATTTGACTCTATTAGTATAAAGTGCATTTGTTTTGACGGTTTCTGGTTTAATTTCTTCTTTTAGGCCGATATATATCTCATGTTCTTTGGCTCTGAGTGATTTTGTAAGTTTTGGTACATCCTCTTCTTTTACTCTGCCCTCCCATTCTTGTCTGAAGGGGTTAAAAGATACGCCGTAACCCTCTAGGGTTTTGATGAGGTCTTTTTCTGGAGGGTTTTTTAATGATAATTTGACTCTATTAGTATAAAGTGCATTTGTTTTGACGGTTTCTGGTTTTATTTCTTCTTTTAGATTTGTTGCTAGGTGTTTTTCTATTGATTTTTTGAAGTAATTTGCAATTTTGCTAGTGCCGCCATTTTCTTGATCTTGTAGTACATCGTTAAAATCTTTCTGATTTTCTGGGGCGACAATTTCTACTAATGCGCCTTTTGCCTCTAATATTTCTTTTGCGCTTGCTATGATTTTATTAGTAATTGAGTCTTTACCATCATTATCTGCAGCTATTATTATCTTCTGGGACTGGTTTGGTTTGTAATTTTTTATATTACCGACTCCAAGTGAGCATAGTGTTTTTATGTTGATGTTGGTGCTTATATGATCAAGTGATAATGATGCTAGTGATTGTTTTATTGATAAGCCTGTCTCTAGACCTTCTGCTATTATTGTAATTTCTGTTTTCTTGTGATTATCTTCTTTGTTGTGATTATCTTCTTGGTTTGTGTTTTTTGTGTATATGTTACCAAGATCTACAAATGAGCCGCCAGTAGTACCAAAGGATCTTTTTGGTACTGGGATATTTGCTTTATTATTTGTTTTTTGATCAAGTAGTAGATATTGACCTCCTGTGATATTGCCTTTTGTGTCTTGTGCGTAGTAAATAAGAGAAGGTAAATAGGCTTTTTGTGACTTTTCATATATGGTGGCTGTTTTAATATTGCCTCCTAGATCAATATTTATGCCTCTTGTCTTTGTTAAATACCTATGTGCTGGGGAGTTTTCTTCTATAGTTTTTGATTTTTTATAGAGTTTTGCGCAGTAATCTTGCTTTTTTTTATTTAGTCTTTCTTCTGTGTTTTTATTTTGTATGTGTCTTATAGTTAAATCACTATTTCTATGATTAATTACTAATTGTAAATTAGGCCTTATACTCCAGTGACTCATGCCTGTCATATGTTTTAAATATTCTGCTGCGTCTTTAAAGGAATAATTTCTTGTATTTTGAGTTAATGCAAATAAATCACCTCCTTCTGCGGAGCTAAAATCATACCATGTGCCTGCTTTATTGCCGCTAATGGATACAGCAAGCCTGCCATGGGCTCCGTAACGAAGTTCTTTTGCATTTGATAAATGTTTATTTGGCTCACCTAGTAAATCTTTTGTGATGATTTCTGCTTTAAACTTAATTTCAGATTGAAGTTGTTGATGTTCTCTTCTCCATTCGTATTTTTGATCATAGAGATTATGTTTTGATTTTATTCCTTCTGGTTTTTTAAGTCTTAATCCTTGATTCATTTGAGGAATATTACCTATCGATTCTAGATTATTTTCTTCTGCAGCAGTGCTATTATGAGATGTAGATTGATATTGGCTAAATATGTTTATGTTTGCTCCTACTGCTATTTTCTCTTGTATGGTTTCTGTTATTTGCTTCTCTTCTTGAGTATTTTCTATTTTTGTGACTGGCTCATATTTTTCCTTTGGTGCTTTGTAATTATAATATTCAGAAGAAGGTATATATTTATCAGTTAGTTTAGTTGCTGTATTATATGCAAGATCTATGAGCTTATTGAAGCTTCTTGCCAGAATATTCTTCTTATTTGAAGGATTTTTGCCTGTATCTATAGATTCTAGTTCAGATTTTGTGAAATAAGCTAGCGAGCTACCTGATTCTGCATCACGGGATAATTGCTTGATAAGACTCTTTAGATTTGGTGTAGATTCTTTATTCGCATATAAATTTATGGAAGTTCTATGTCTTGATAATGCAACGTAACTAGATCTAATATAGCTAAATCCATCATGGAATAGATATACATCTTCTATAGTGGCACCTTGTGCCTTAAATATAGTAGTTGCATAACCATGTCTAAATCCATTATAGGATGTTGGGTCAAATGATATGTATCTATGAGTTACATTAGTGTCTTTTGGGCTATTATTAGTATTTTTGATTTTTATTGTAAAATTCTTTTTGGATAATTTGGTTACTTCAGCTAAATCTCCGCTAGTCAGTCCTAAATCTTTATTTGTTTTTGTAATAAGTATTATATCTCCTTTCATATAATAATTACCGGCGACTGAAATCTCATTTCCAGTAAGTCTTCCTGATAATTTAAGATACTGGCGCGCGCCGTGATTAAGTGAGGCTACATCATTATTTTTAACAGCAAGTATTAATCTATTATTGATATGATGATCACTCTTGCTCCAGTCTGCAAGTAACATACTCATAGATTCATGTGGGATAGGTGAGAATTTAATATGATTTTCTTTATCTAATATAGATATGGCAGTTTCTACATTACCCAAAGACATATTCATGGCCACTTGCCTGCCAGAGGCGCTATCTTGACGTCTTATATCAAGAATAGAGGCGCTACCATAATGATCTGCAAATAGTTCGAACATTTCTCCCCTCTGTACAGAAGTGAGCTGCCTTTCATCTCCTGATAATATTACGTTACATTTTCTAGTAGATGCAACTCTTAGTAATTCCCTCATATCATCATTACCTACCATACCAGCTTCATCTACTATAATTACACTATGTTCTGGTAGGTTAAATCGTCCATTTGCAAGCTTGAATAACATTCCTTTGATAGTATCATTATTAGAATAGCCATTAGAGGCAAGTGAGAGCTTTGCTTTATGTGTAGGAGCAATACCTATTACATTTATACCTATTATTTCTGCAATAATTGGTATTTGCTTTAGAACAAAGCTTTTACCAGCCCCTGCCCTACCATTTAGGATTCTAATGCCAGAATCTGATAATATAAGATGAGATAATGCGCTAGTTTGCTCATCTGTTAATCCTTCCTTATGCGAAATATCAGATAAGAATTTTGGGAGATCTAGACTCTTATCTGATATTTGAGTAAATATATTAGCTCCATTTGCTACGTAACCTGCAAGACGTAGTATTTTCTTCTCCTGGTCCCTAACTTCTTTAGTAGTGAAATACTGAGTTTTATTACCTTCTTGAGTATATAGCAAGATAAGCATTTTATCGGACATAGCTTCTTCAACGAGTCTTTCTTTTTCCTTTTGGTCCTTAATATATTTAGTCGCTCTAGTAAGATCGCTCCTGGTAAATACACTTAGATGTTTTGTGACTTTTTCAATTAATCTTGCTCCACTATTTAAAAACTCTATTTCAGCTTCTTTACGCTGCTCGTTTCTTTGTGCTGCGGCATTAAATATGCTACGCATACGTACTGGTCCAATATGTTCTTGGGTTATCTGCCCTGGTAAGTCAGCTCTTAAATCAAGTCCCCATTCCCTAAATTTGTCATTTAGGAGTTTTTCATAGAATTTGTGATTATTTATATCGTCTGTTTTTTGCACCCTGCCGTCTCTTACCTCTGGCTGTAGATCTACTGCTTTTTTATCAGATAATCCTAAACCATCAGGAGTAAATCTTCTGGTAGTAACAAGTAAGTGAGCATGCCAGTTTATCTCTCCTTCGTGAGGCGCGTGAATATCTATTTGTACTCCAAGACCCTCTTTTACCCATCCTTTTCTTTCTATGAATTCTGATATAATTTCCTTCTTTTTTTCAAGATGTATTTCTTCTTCTTTAGGAAGTGCGAGTAACCATTCTACATATAGCTGGCTATCTTTACG
>CAYGNF010000056.1:0-4394 GCA_964351245.1 uncultured Rickettsiaceae bacterium
CCGTTGTTTTTACTACTTTACCACAAATGCCGCTAGTCGTTATTACATCTTCTCCTTTTTTCACAGAATGTATAAGATCTTCTTGCTCTTTTTTCTTTTGATCTTGGGGCCTTATAAGAAAGAAATAAAATACAAAAAATATTAAGAGCATTGGCATCAAGCTAGTGAATAATGAGTCAAAATAACTCGACTCTTCTTGCATGCTCACTTCTTTATTTGGGACCGAACTACTAGAAAGTGTATCTAAACTCATGGTGATTTCTTTTGTATTTAAGTGCCTAAACTCTATCAACTAATCTAAATTAGTCAAGGTTTCAGTTGATCAGACCTCTAGTCTTTTTGTCTTGCCAAATTGGGTATTCGTTATCATAGATGATTATAGGCATCAAATTTTACCTAGGCTATTCTTATAATACTCATGGGTCTAAATATCATGTATCACAATAATCCGTTAGCACGAAAGCTGAATATTTCATTTCCTGCCACTATTACATGATCATGCACGGAGATGTCTAGTATATTGCATGAGTCTACTATTTTTTTGGTGATTACTATATCTGCTTTAGATGGAGTTGCGATCCCACTAGGATGATTATGCGCCAAAATAATAGAGGAAGCAGAGTGAAATATCGCTTGCTTGACAATCTCTCTGGGGTATACATGCACTTGATCTATAGTGCCGAGATCGCATACTTCTTCTGCTATTAAGTGATTTTTCGTGTTGAGATATAATATTCTAAAATGCTCAGTATCTTTATTAGACATTCTTGCTATCAAATAATCTGTTAAAGCAGAAGATCTGCTAAGTACTTCTTTAGACTTCACCTCGTGATACAATGTTCTTGAGATAGCTTCTCGAATCAATGCAAATTGCAGACTTACGCTGTCTGGTATAGAATAACCCATTTCTTCTGCGAGAAATTTTAATGCAACTTTGTCTAAATTAATCACTTTTGCAAAATGCTTATACCGAGTCATCAAACTTTTGGCTAGTTTCTTGACATCTTTCCTTGGTATAGCATTAAAGAGCAAAATTTCTAAAAGCTCGTAATCAGGAAGAGAGTGTGGAGATTCTATGAAACGAGATTTCAGTCTTTCTCTATGACCGAGATATAGAGGTTTAGTATCCACAGTACTACTTTATTTTATATGGAGGGGCATTATAACCTTTCTCTGAAATTGTAAAGATTTCAAATCCGCTGTTTGTGACTCCTATAGTATGCTCAAATTGGGCAGAGAGTGATTTATCTCTAGTGGTCACGGTCCATCCATCAAACTTACTTAATATAGTAGAGTAATGACCTGTATTGACCATAGGTTCAATAGTGAAGAACATGCCCTCTTCAAGCGCCTGGCCATCTCCTTGTTTACCGTAATGCAGCACAGATGGCTCAGCATGAAAAACTCTGCCTATGCCATGACCGCAATAATCTCGTACTACCGAGTAATTATACTTTTCTACGTATGATTGTATTGCATAACCTATGTCGCCAAAAGTTGCTCCTGGTTTGACTTTTTCGATGCCTAGCATCATGGCATCATATGTTACTTGTACTAATTTTTTTGGCTTGATTGCAACTTCCGATATCAAAAACATCCTGCTAGTATCTCCGTGAAACTCATCTAATATCACAGTAACATCTATATTAACTATATCGCTTTTTTTCAGTTTTTTGTCATTTGGTATGCCATGACACACTACGTGATTTATAGAAGTGCATATAGATTTTGGAAATCCTCGATAGTTAAGTGGCGCAGGGATACCGCCATTTGAAATGATAAAATTATGACATAAATCATTTAAGTAATTGGTGGTTACGCCCTCAGTTACAAAGTCTGTGATATAGTCAAGAGTTTGAGCTGCGAGCCTGCCAGCATTTCGCATTTTTATAAAATCTTCTTGCGAATGTATTGTAATAGCCATACTAGTCCGGATTGATCATAAAAGATGATTATATATTTTATTCATTACTATTGCTAGAGTAATTTTAATTAATATTTTGATATCTCATAATATATATAACAATATTCTGGATTCTTCTAGATCAGTCCATATTCGCAATTTACTATCAGTAGTGTCTTAGGCAAAAAGCATCACATATGCTCTAGGGGTCAAGCAAAATAATAATCAGATGCCTACTATATATAGTAGGTTACTACAAAATAACTACAATATGTATAATTTTATGTTGTGATGAGTGATTTTTCATATTATCATGTTAGTTACAAGAATCGCAAATAAATAAACGGAAAAACTATGGCTGCCAAAGATAGTAAATTTACCATCAAAACAGATCCATCTAGAAATACATTGCTAACTCCATTTGGCAAAGCAGTACTTAAAGATCGATATTTACTCGAGAATGAAGATTTTCAGGACCTATTCGCAAGGGTAGCTTCTTATTATGCAGATGATCAGGATCATGCAGCAAGGCTTTATAATTATATAAGCAGATTGTGGTTTATGCCAGCAACTCCGATATTAAGTAATGGAGGTACAGATAGAGGCATGCCAATCTCTTGCTTTTTGAACGAAACTTCTGATAGTCTTGAAGGTATTGTGAATTTATGGACTGAAAATGTATGGCTTGCTGCAAGAGGTGGTGGCATTGGAAGCTACTGGGGTAACGTAAGATCAATTAATGAAAAAGTGAGAGATAACGGGAAAACCTCAGGTATTGTGCCATTTATTAAAGTGCAAGATTCTATGACTCTTGCCATCTCTCAAGGGTCACTAAGAAGAGGCAGTTCTGCTGTATATCTTCCTATAGATCATCCAGAGATTGAGGAGTTCATTGATCTAAGAAGACCAACAGGAGGCGATCCTAATAGAAAAGCTCTGAATATCCATCATGGAGTTGTGATTTCCGATGATTTTATGCGCGCGGTTGAAAATAACGCAGATTGGCAATTAAAAAGCCCAAGAGATGGGAAGGTTTTATCTGTAGTAAAAGCCAGAGAGATATGGATCAAATTAATCACGACTCGGATAGAAACTGGTGAGCCTTATGTACTTTTCATAGATGCAGTCAATAATGCAATGCCAGAGCACCATAAAAAGCTGGGGCTGAAAGTCAAAACATCAAATTTATGTAGCGAAATTACTTTGCCAACTGGAATAGATCATCATCAAAAAGAGCGCACGGCTGTATGCTGTCTTTCGTCTTTAAATTTAGAATATTATGAAGAATGGCAAAATAATCCGGAATTTATTCCTGATATTATGCGCTTTTTAGATAATGTACTGCAGGACTTTATAGATAATGCCCCAGATAGTATGAGTAGAGCAAAATATTCAGCCCAAAGAGAGCGTAGCGTTGGTCTTGGAGTAATGGGACTGCACTCATTTTTACAATCTCAAAACGTATCTATTGAGTCGGTTATGGCTAAAGTGTGGAATAAAAAACTCTTTGAGCATATAGATCTTGAAGTAAATAGAGCGTCTAAAATTCTTGCAAAAGAGAGGGGTCCTTGCCCCGACGCAGAAGATTGCGGCATGGAAGAAAGATTTTCATACAAAACAGCTATAGCTCCTACTGCTTCTATATCAGTGATTGCAGGTAATTCTTCTCCTGGGATAGAGCCATATGCTGCAAATAGCTTTACACAGAAAACTTTAACCGGATCATTTACTGTAAGAAATAAAAATCTAGAAAAACTTCTAGAATCTAAAGATTTCAATAATGAGCAGGTTTGGTCTTCTATATCAACTCATGAAGGCTCTGTGCAGCATCTAACGTTTCTGACTCCGCATGAAAAAGATGTGTTCAAGACTGCATACGAACTAGACCAAAGATGGTTAATAGACCTATCAGCAGATAGAACACCTTTTATCTCTCAGGGTCAGAGCTTAAATATTTTCCTAGTAGGAAATGTAAGTAAGCAATATCTCCATGATGTGCATTTTGCTTCTTGGAAAAAAGGTTTAAAAAGTCTGTATTATTGTAGATCCACCTCCATTCAAAGAGCAGATAAAGTCTCTCATGAAGCAAAAGAAGTAATAACAAAAAACATAGCTGATATACCATCTAGTAATTACGAAGAATGTCTGGTATGTCAATAATAACCGGGCTGACTCGGTCCAAACAAAATATTTATAAATAAACAAGGAAAAACATTATGTCACTATTAAATGCACCTAGAATCTACAAACCATTCTCATATCCATGGGCTTACGAAGCATGGCATACTCAACAAAAAATTCACTGGCTACCCGAAGAAGTTCCTCTGGCGGATGATGTAAGAGATTGGAAATATAATCTTACTCCGGGCGAGAAACATCTTTTGACTCAAATTTTCAGGTTTTTTACTCAAGCCGATATAGAGGTGAATAATTGTTATATGAAGCATTATTCAAGAGTTTTTCAGCCCACAGAGGTACAAATGATGCTAGC
>CAYGNF010000057.1:0-3980 GCA_964351245.1 uncultured Rickettsiaceae bacterium
AAAAAATTCTCTCTCTTTTAAAGAGATTTTTGGTCTACCCAATGGGGGCACTTCACAAAGTGTAGTATTGCTACATCAATATAGTAAAACATATTATAAAATTTAATGCATTATACAATACTTCATTGATTATTTATATGCATTAGTTAATACTATAATTAATAGGTAATTCAACTAATTAGGTAATTAACATGGCGGATTTAGAGGCGGATTTAGAGATTGTAAGAAGAGAGTCATTTTACAATATTTGTACGAAACATAATATCACACTTGGTGAGGGGGATCCGCAGTTAGTTAATGAAATTTTTCATAGTATTAATATTTTACGTGGGGGTATTAAGAATCCAAGGATACTACCAGCTGTTATTCTATCAATAGAGCAGCTGTTCGATAGGAACGAAGAACTAAAGACAATTTCCCATGAAGTAATACAATCATTTGTAGGATATAGTACACAACCATCAAAAACACCCCCAGAAGAATCAAAACGAACTCAAGGAGAAGATAATATCTTTGTCCTACGAGATGTATTGCATGCTAACCTCGTCTTATACAACCTTACTGCTTTATCTAAGGATGAAGGTCTCAAACAATCCATTGGTTCTAAGAGTGCGGAAGTATTTCAGCAACAAATAAAGACTCTCGCAAGAGACTACAATAAGACTGAGTATGATAAGAAAGTAGAGGTTTTGTTGAAAGGGTTAGGAGATTTAGAAGACCGGTATAACAACAAAGCTACAGAATCTAATTTTAGTAAGATTAAAACTATTGTATTTTCTTATACTCAATACTTAATATGTTGTATCAGTGGCAATAATGTAGAGGCGATAAAACATCAACGCACCGCACTAGAAACTATCGAAGAGCTCACTCAAAGCTCTGATCAAAAAAAGACAGCTTCTGGATTACTCAAATCCACTGCACAAATTTTCAAATCCAAAAAGGAGGAGATTAGTGGTTTTAGAGAGAGGGAACAAGTAAAGCGCCAAAATGCTAATAATAGAGTCAATGTGAAATAAAAACTGCCCATAGCCGGCATCTGCATCAGAAGAGGAGCATAGTTAAGCTTTTAATTTCCATCCTGAGTCGATAATTTTTACCGTAATATATGTAACAAATATAGTAAGTATGCTTAGATACAATACCCCGGTCATTATATTACCATCTGCTACTCCTGTTAAACTATATCTAAACCCATCTATAATATAGAAAAAGGGATTATATGCACATATCCATTTAAGATATCCCGGAAGGGAATCAATAGAGTAGAAAGTACCTGATAAAAATGACATAGGGGTAATTATATAGCTGGTGATAGCTGAGTTTTGATCAAAACTATCGGTCAGTAAGGCGGACAAAGTTCCAAGAACTGACATAAAACTAGAGGCAATTAATACAAAAAATATTAACAGCAAGCTATTATGTACTTTAATATGAATCACAAATGCTAGTACTATTGTCAGAATCAACCCCACAATAATACCCCTAATCATAGAACCTATTGTGTATGCGCATACTAACTCTATTCCGTCAAAAGGAGTCATGAGTATATCATTCACATAACCAAGGACTCTTGCCATAATAAGAGATGAAGATGAATTTGCGAAGCTATTTTGTATTATGGTCATTATTATTAATCCGTAACCTACAAAATCGATAAAATCGATACCATGAATTTTTTTATTTAAATCTCCAAGCGCAAGAGCAAACATAGCAAGATACATGGAGGCGGTAATAATGGGGGCAATAATAGTTTGATTATATACTTTAAGAAATCGCTTCACTTCACGAGTGATTAATATATATGTTCCATAATAGTTAAATGTAGAATGCTTCATATTCGAGCTCAGATTTTATTGAATACCAATTGAACAATTAGATATAGTAGATATATAATCTTTTTGCAATATACTGTTTATTAATTCACATTAGCAACTACAGAGATTATGACTTATTTTGTATTATCTTTGCCGCATCGATTGCTCCATAAGTGAAAATGGATTTTGCTCCTGCTCTTTTGATACAGTATAAAGATTCGATTAATAAATCATTATAACCTAGTCCCGATTCAAAGGAGGTATATTTTAACATGGAATATTCTCCACTAACTTGATATGCAAAAATTGGGACCCTACATGATTGCGCAAGTTTGTAAATAATATCAAGATAAAATATTCCTGGTTTTACCATTATGATATCAGTCCCTTCTTCTATATCTAACTCAGCTTCTAGCTCTGCTTCTCTAGAATTTCTATAATCCATTTGATATGTTTTTTTATTTTCCCCGGGTGATAATTTGGATCTCACTGCATTTCTGAAGGGCCCATACAAAGAAGAAGCATATTTGACTGCATATGAAATAATTGGAATATCTGTGTAGTGATTTTTCTCTAACATTTCTCTGATAAGCTTCACTCTACCATCCATCATATCTGAAAGCGCCAAAATATCTGCACCAGCTTCTACAAGGACCAAAGATTGCGCAAGAAGTATATCTATAGTACCATCATTATGAACATATGAATTTTTAAGGATACCATCATGACCATGAGATGTATAAGGGTCAAGAGCTACATCGCAAATTATGCCAATATTCATTCCTTGCTTTTTTATTGCTCTTATAGCTCTACATATTAAGTTATTAGGGTTAGCAGCTTCTTTTGCATCCTCGGTCTTAGTGGATTCTATCGTAGGAAAAAGCGCTACCGCATTGATTCCAAGAGCATGAGCTCTTTCTACTTCTTTTATTGCTTCATCTATTGATAGCCTATAAACGCCAGGCATAGATTTTATCTCTTCTCTTACTTTTTCACCTTCGATGATAAAAATCGGGAGTATAAGATCGGAAGTAGAGAGGCGGCTTTCTGATACCAACTCTCTTAGCCAGGCATGCTTTCTTGTGCGCCTAAGTCTTGTGTATGGATACATCATTTTTGTAACATGATTCAAAACAGTATATTTGTAACATAATGCAATAATTATAAAATAAATTTTATCAATTAGTTATCTCTCTCAACTTCTTTGTAGTAATATTAATTAAGTATCACAAAAAAGTTTCTATATGATAAATCCGCAGTTTGATTACAATAATAACCTCTACAATATCATTGAATTTCAAAGAATGCAAAACTATCCTTTGCATTACTTCTTACAATATCTCTACAAAGAGATAGATAGCGGTAATAATCCCGCCTTTAACATTTTTCCTGGTAGCGTTATAAAGGCTCATGTTACTCTTGGCGAAAGATTACTCAGAATATATAAGAAGCCTAGTTTTGATATAGAATCTTGTACGGTAAATAACACAATATATTCTGTTGAGTTCCAGCAAACAATACAGCTGCCATTTTGCAATCTAATGCATTTCAAAAAATTAGACTGTAAGATTGAGTTGCCAAAAATGCTGATTTTTGCCCCTATGGCAGGACATCACGCTACTTTATTACGCAGTACAGTAGAGGGGTTATTACCTTTCTTTGATATCTATATTACAGACTGGATAGATGCATCACAAGTACCTCTTTCTGCAGGAAAATTTGATTTAGACGATTATATAGATTACTCGATCAAATTCATTAGTAGCTTTAAAACTCCAGTGCATACACTTGCCGTGTGTCAGCCTACTGTTCCGGTTTTAGCCGCTGCTGCTATTATGTCAGATCAGAAAATAGGTACATTACCTCATTCTTTAATTTTAATGGGAGGACCCGTGGATGCAAGAAAAAATCCAACATATCCTAATGATTTTGCGACGAGTAATAATATAGAATGGTTTGAAAATACTGTAATTACCACAGTGCCAAGTAATTATCCTGGATCTGGTAGAAAAGTATATCCTGGATTTCTACAATTATTGGGATTTATTTCGCTAAATCCACAAAGGCACATTGATTCATACGTTGAATTATTTAATAATATTATCAATAATAAACAAGAAGCAGAAAACAAACATATAAATTTTTATGATGAATATTTATCTG
>CAYGNF010000058.1:0-3830 GCA_964351245.1 uncultured Rickettsiaceae bacterium
CATAGGAGATTACTCTCGAAAAATACCTCAAAACCTCGGGCCTTAGAGTAGGTATAGATTATCAAATGCAGTATGGGTTTAATTCTGAAAATAATACCAAACTAAGACCAGACGCCATTATTTTTCTTCCAGAAGATAGTGTATTGATAATAGATGCAAAAACTTCGCAGTTCCTTGTTAGAGATGATAAACTAGAGGATTTGTCAAAAACTATGAATCTTCATCTGAAAAATTTATTATCTAAAGATTATACCAATGAACTCTCTAAAGAATTCAGTAAAACAAGAACTATCAGAAGGGTTACTACTGTAATGTTTGTTCCTACTGACCAATCCCTTATTAAAATACAAGAATCGGACGTAAAATTTCTAGAAAAAGCCTGGGAGAATAATATATACCCTTCTGGGCCTTCAGGTCTGATGAATATTCTCTCTCTTGCCAAAATGCATATTGGAGAAAATCTAAGAGTTGCTAATTATGAAAATATAATTAATGAAGTATCGCATTTACTGAATTCTCTTGCTACTGTTTCTGAGCATGCTTTTAGACTAGGCAATAGTCTTACAAGCGCGATATCTCATTATGATAAATTTGCTGGTTCATTTAATAAGAATATCGTTAGTAAAGCAGCGAAGTTAAAAAACTTTGGCGCTATATCTTCGAATCCGAAAAATGCTAAGTTGTTAGAGAGGTTTCAAATTGTACATTCGAAGAATGAGTTAATAGAAATAGAGTCGGCTGAAAAGGAGGAATCTGCAAAATTTATAAAAGATATTGATTAATTTTGAAAATGCTATAAAACTAGCACATACTTCAATACTTATTTGATAAGATGAAAAATCAAAATTTAAATTTTATAATAGTTTTTATTATATCGATATCAATTATTGCCGGATGGCATTATTGGGTAGAAAGACCCAAGATGAAAGAACGCGCTACCCAAGTGCAGCGCTCTTTGCAAATGCAAAAACTCTCTCTCCAAAAAGAAAATACCACAGAGAGTGTGATCAATATCAAAGATGTTATATCATCGAGTAATAGGGTGCATTTTTCAAATTCTCATATCACTGGTACTATTAATCTCAAAGGATTAAGAATAGACGACCTAACTTTTCAAAAATACAAGCAAGATAACGGGATTCATTCAGAACCTGCTAGATTACTAGGTCCACAAGGTACTCAAAATACTTATTTTGTTGAATTAGGATGGATTGCTTCTGACCAAGAAATGGAGTTACCCACGCAACAAACTATCTGGAAGTGCGATAAGAATAGCATAGGCACTGATGATGTTTTAACATGCCAGTACAATAATAATATGGGCTTTTTATTTAAAGCTTATATATCAATTGATGATAATTACATGTTTAATATCAAGCATTCTATAGAAAATTATTCAGAGCAAACGAAAAGCCTAAAGTCCTACGCAATAATACATAAAGCCCATAACACTACCGCATCCTCCAAGATGTCAATAGTTCACGAAGGTTTTTCTGGTGTACTAGATGATGAATTGCAAGAAATATCATATAAAGAAGTCAAGGATAAGAAAAAAATCTCCTCTATCCCTAAGAAAGTAGATTGGTTTGGTATTAATGATAAGTACTGGCTTGTTTCTATCATTCCAAATAAAGAGGAGAAATATACGACCAACGCTAATTTTTTGATTAATGAAAATGTGCAAAAATTTCAAGCAGATGTGCTGAGTGATAATTTAGTAATCCAGCCCGGAAGTAATGTAAATATTGCCTACAAAGTATTTACGGGTGCCAAGGAGCTAGAGTTACTCGATAATTATGAAGAAAAATTGGGTATCAAGTTATTTGATCGCACTGTTGATTTTGGGTGGTTTTATATACTTACAAAGCCCCTACTCCATGTGTTACATTTTTTTCATAATTTAGTAGGTAACTTCGGATTAAGCATCATGATTGTTACGGTACTTGTCAAACTCTCCATGTTCAGCCTTGCTAATAAGTCATTTAAATCTATGAAAATGATGAAAAATTTAGCTCCTCAGGTAGAGAGCTTAAAATCTAAATACTCTAAAGATCAAATGAAGCTCAATCAAGAGATAATGAGTCTATACAAGAGGCATAATGTGAATCCATTATCGGGGTGCCTACCACTCTTGATTCAGATACCTGTTTTCTTCTCTTTATATAAAGTGCTCAACGTATCTATTGATATGAGGCATGCTCCATTTTTTGGATGGATTTCAGATCTATCCGCTCCAGATCCAACTAATATATTCAATCTCTTTGGGTTGATACCATTTGACCCACCTAGTTTTTTACAAATAGGTTTGTGGCCTATATTTATGTCACTTACTATGTACTGGCAACAAAAATTGCAGCCTCCTCCTACAGATCCTGCTCAAGCTCAAGTAATGAGTATGATGCCGCTAATGTTTTTATGTTTATTTAGTAGTTTTCCTGCTGGGCTCTTAATATACTGGACATGGAATAATATTCTATCAGTCGCCCAACAGACTTATATTAACAGTAAGCATGATAAATAAAGGCACTATAATCAATGAATCACCAGAGATAAGTCTTGATAGGTTTTTTTCTGGTGATATAAAATTCACTTTCGGATCTAGCGCTCCTGGCATATTGCCTCATTATACAATTCCTGAATTTGTGTTTATGGGAAAATCCAATGTAGGGAAATCTAGCTTTATAAATGCCCTCACTAATAGAAAGGCTTTGGCGAGAGTCTCTCATACACCAGGTAGAACCCAGCAGATTAATTTTTTTAATGTTAGAGATTCATTTTATCTCGTAGATTTGCCCGGCTATGGGTACGCTAAAATTAGCAAAAAAATACAAAATAGCTGGGGTAAGTTAATATATTCATACTTAAGTAATAGAGGCTCATTATTACATGCGTTTATTCTCATAGATGGTAGATTAGGGATAAAAGAGAATGATATATCGATATTTAACTTACTGAACGATCTACAAATATCTTACTCAATCATTTATACAAAATGCGATAAAATATCAAATCACGCTAAAGAATTATTACTTAATAAAACTCAGTCTAAGGTTTTTTCTGCAAAAGAATTTATGGTGTTTTTAACAAGCGCAAGAAGTCTATCGCATATGTCAGAATTTAAATCTTATTTTTATAAATTAATTACTAAATAATCTCGGGGAGAATTATACAATTTTTTGAATCAAATTATCACTAATTGCTTTAACCTCTCAACTTCGGAAAATTCATTAGAGGCAGCATGGGGACTAGAGCTTATTACAGAAGATTTAGAGCCCCAGTAATGGATTAAGAATTTTGAGGAGGCATATTTGCTGAAATAATCTATATTTATTGTTAAATACTTACCCCTGCACTTCTATTGATAACATCAATTTTAAAACTTAGCTAAGTTGACACATCAATAGTTTTGTGTTATAAGTATGAATGAAATTTAAATATAATAATACTATTTATGAGTAAAAACATTAATTCAAATACTACATCAACAGCTAATCCCACTCCTGAAGAACTGGGAGAAGAGTTACTAACTGCAATAAACGTAAGAGAGCCTATTATAGAATATATCCTAAATCTTATAGAGCGCGGTGCTGATATAAATGCTCGGTGTCATTATTATGGCGAGACCCCGCTACATTGGGCTTGCAGGGGGCATAATACTGAGATTGCAACTCTGCTTATAAATAATGGTGCTGATATAAATGCTCGGAGTCATCATTATGGCCAGACCCCGCTACATTGGGCTTGCATGGTGGGTAATACTGAGATTGCAACTCTGCTTATAGAGAGTGGCGCTGATGTAAATGCTGCAAATAATGATGGCTGGACCCCGC
>CAYGNF010000059.1:0-3813 GCA_964351245.1 uncultured Rickettsiaceae bacterium
TCTACATAAAAATATTCATAATATATATGATAACTCAGGGATAGGCACTAAGTTCTTTATGGACTCCCTGATAGATGGAGCAACTGGCTCTGTCTTGTTACAAGGAGCATGCGCAGGAGCAAAGATTGTCGCAAAAACAAATTATGTTCAGAAAATTAAGGTTGGCAATGTCAAAGACCATATACCAGACTCTTTATCAATTGAGGGATATGGCCATATTTGGAAAAAAGTACCGGTAGAAAGAGGAAAGGTATTACATGAAGTATTAGGAGCAGATATGAGCTGGCCTACAAACTTTCCAGTAATTGATGCTTTTTACAATAATACCGCATCTAGTATAAAAACTATCGATCTTACAGGTAAAATATATCAAAATACTAGCAAATTAAGCTATAAAATTAAGAAAGATATAGATAAACTCTATAACTTTAGTGATACTGCACGTGTTAAAACCGAAGTACTTGCTATAGATATTGTCTCAAAAGAACTGAAGATAGGAATTACCCCAAACCCTACTGCAGCTCAAATTCAGGCAATTAATAAAGCAATAGATTATGGACAATCTAAAAATATTACTGTAAAAATATATTATATAGATAAATAAGTTATTCATATGAATCATGCTATAAGAGCATATTTAAGAAAAGAGAAAATCTATTTGCAGGCACTCTCTTTAGTGGTTAAAAATGGTATTTCTAGTGTACGTACTCCTGACGGGCCTGTATCTATTTTTGAGGTAAAAGAAGATATAAAAATAATAGGTCAAGCTATTTTAGATCAATTCAAATACTGCGGGCAAGTAGAATCAATACCTAAGGATGAACCAATGCTAGAAGCAATGGGAGTAAAAACATGGAACACTCTGATGAAATCATCTCAATCTGTATCTGTACTTTTAGCAGAAAATAAGGCTACATTTACTCCAAAGAAATATATAGGTAGAAGTGGTCGCCTTCCTTTACCTGAAAAAAACCTAATCTCAGATCTTACACCAGAAAACCTCGGAAAAGCACTGTTAGATTCCTTCGAAAGATGTGAATAACCACAAAAGATCTTTATACTATCTACAATTAGACCTTCTTCCTAAAGATGCAGCTATGCATCAGGCATACCTCTTATACTACCAGTAGAAAGTAGAAATTATAGAAATATTGCAGATGATCTACATAGCATATTCTTTGTTCCATCAAACTGTAAGACAAGAGATTTACTGGATGTAGCCCAAAACTTATTCAAAGAGAATTTAGTTAATGATCATGGATTACTAAATACTATAGGTACAGTACTTGAGCTAGGACTAGAACACGGAATATGTGCTATAGATAGTATAAGAGGAGGAAGAGAGCTACTCTATGTTCTAAATACTATATCTGATTACACAATATCACCAGTATTATACGGAGCCAAACAAGTCTCTTCGCAAATCACACGATCAATCAACCCCGATCTTTACAATTCCCTAGTAGAAAATTATCATAATCAACCAGAAGGACTAAAGTTCCTCATCGATATGGGAATTGACTCAGTCTTCACCTCAGCATTATTTAAGGGAGTTTCTGTTGTATCTAGTGCAACCAAGACAAAATTAAATTTAGCAACAGAAGCAGTAGGTATTACAAAACACCTTGACGCTCCTTATTTCGAATATAATCCTTCTTATATTGATAGAATGAATAAAGCTCAACAAGCAGAGCAAAGAGCAGTAAATGTACTAAAGAAGGCTGGGTGTGAAGTACATCATTCTAAAATTCGAGGAGATAAAGGTTTTGACTCTCTTGCAATCAAATATAATCCAGATGGTACGATAAGGGATATATATATAGTAGAATCAAAATACTCAAGCTCAGGTTATGGTAAACTCACTAATAATGCTGATGGTATTAAGCAAATGTCTGATAGGTGGATAGAAAATAATATCACTATAATGAAACGCTCGAAAACAAATCTAGAAATACAAAAACTTGGTGATATACTAGATGCTAACAAGCATCTAGTATCACGTATTACAAATGTTATGAATAAAGATGGTATTAATAAATGGAACTCAATCAAACTACCCCCATCAACTCAATTTAAAAAGTAAATACTATGTCAGATGAAATGGATGAAATAATAAAGCTTAATATAGAGATTAGTAAACGGGATCAGTCGCGTTTAGAAGAGCGTATAAAAAGCTTTAAAGAAGGTAATTCAGATTATGGGGGAGGTTTAATCTATGCCTATAAAAGTATAGCAGTTGGAACTTACTTTGAGCATAAAAACCCAGAATATTTTAGAAAAAACCTAATAGAATCAGTTAATTATCAAATAAAATTATTTGAGATTGTTGAAAAAGCTGGAGGTCTAAGTAAGGATCGGGATAATAGCTTTGTTGATATTACTTGTTATGACGAGGTATTTTCTGCTCTTGCATCAGGAGATTGGGATATAACAAAAACTCTAGTTGAACATATTAATATAGTGCATCCTGTGTTTAAGAAATCTCTCAACCTCCCTACGTACTTCCAAAAAATGTTCCGAATTTTTATTTTAAAAACCCCGCCAGAAGAAGATGTCTTTAGATCAATGGCAGAATTCTTTGAAAGAAAACTTAAATCATTTAAGGGGTATTCATATTGTTTTGAGGCTATATATAAAAAAGATGAAGTTGCATTTAAAGAAGCATTTGATCTTGTAATGAAAGGGCATAAAGTACTTTGTAGGCCAGGATCTTTCTTCGGCTGTACCGTAAATGTAATAATAGCAATATGGCCTCTTGGTCTTCTTAATCTATCGCGCTTTAATGGGATGAATGTAGAAATAGATCACCCATTAATTCCGAAAGACCTTATAATTCCGCCTCATAAGAATTAAAGTACGATCCACTCTTCGGAGCCCAAGATCTATGGTGCGTAGTCCAGTTGATAGGGGTATTATATGAAGAGGCAATAGGAAAAGTTTGCATCAAAACTTCCCAGTAATTGATGCTTTTTACAATAATACCGCATCTAGTATAAAAACTATCGATCTTACAGGTAAAATATATCAAAATACTAGCAAATTAAGCTATAAAATTAAGAAAGATATAGATAAACTCTATAACTTTAGTGATACTGCACGTGTTAAAACCGAAGTACTTGCTATAGATATTGTCTCAAAAGAACTGAAGATAGGAATTACCCCAAACCCTACTGCAGCTCAAATTCAGGCAATTAATAAAGCAATAGATTATGGACAATCTAAAAATATTACTGTAAAAATATATTATATAGATAAATAAGTTATTCATATGAATCATGCTATAAGAGCATATTTAAGAAAAGAGAAAATCTATTTGCAGGCACTCTCTTTAGTGGTTAAAAATGGTATTTCTAGTGTACGTACTCCTGACGGGCCTGTATCTATTTTTGAGGTAAAAGAAGATATAAAAATAATAGGTCAAGCTATTTTAGATCAATTCAAATACTGCGGGCAAGTAGAATCCATACCTAAGGATGAACCAATGCTGGAAGCAATGGGAGTAAAAACATGGGGCATGCTGGAAAAATCATCTAAATATGTATCTGTACTTTTAGCAGAAAATAAGGCTACATTTACCCCTTACAAATATGTAGGCAAAAGGGATAAAAACTACGATATCTTGTACCAAAAAGCACTTACCTCAGATCTTACACCAGAAAACCTCGGAAAAGCACTGTTAGATGCTAGTGTATTATGTGAATAACCACAAAAGATCTTTATACTATCTACAATTAGACCTGCGGACTAAAGATGCAGCTATGCATCAGGCACCGCAATTGCAGGAGGGTCTACTTTAGCTACAAATACGATATT
>CAYGNF010000060.1:0-3785 GCA_964351245.1 uncultured Rickettsiaceae bacterium
CCCCGCCTCTAGCACACAACCCGAGTACCCCCCTTACTTACTTTACAGATGATTGTGATGATTTTATAGAGGTGAGAGCGGAAGTCTGGAAGAAGCCTACTGTTTACTTTCTCAACCTTTTAACTACTTTGCACGCATCTGAATCTATATTTCGTAAGTATAATAATAATTCTTGAAAATCTTCTGGGGGAGTCGCTTCAAACTCCATTACTTCGTTAGTTGCTGGATGATTGAACCCAAGATAATACGCATGCAGAGCCTGTCTTTTCATCGCAAGTATACGCAATTTGATTTCTTCCATTATTATAGATTTTGCTTTTCTATTATTAGTACCGTATACAGCATCTCCCACAATAGAATGTCCAATGTGAGACATATGCACTCGTATCTGATGCGTTCTGCCAGTATCAAGCTTTGCTTCTATCAAGCTAAATAACCCATTTGCCAAAACTTCTTTTACGCTATAATTTGTGATTGCATTTTTCCCGCCAGTACATATGGCAGTCATTTTAGTTCTATCTCTATGACTTCTTGTAATTTGAGTATTAATTTGACCCTCAAGCTTATTTGGTACGCCCCACACAATGCACAAGTAATATCTTTTGGCTACTCGGCTTGATATTTGCTCACTAAGCGAGATATGAGAGATATTGTTTTTTGCTACTACCATAAGCCCAGAAGTCTCTCTATCGAGCCTATGGACAATGCCTGGTCTTGTTTGATCATTTAAAGAGGATAAATTATCTTTATATCGATATAACAAACCATTCACTAAAGTGTCGTTATAATTCCCTGCACCAGGATGCACTGTAAGGCCCGCAGATTTATTAATCACCAGCAAATGATTATCTTCGTGCACTACATCTATTGGCATGAATTTAGGAACGAGTTCACTCTCTATGGTTGAAGTAATAATTTCTATTATCTTGATTGTACAATTATAAGAAATTATTTTGGCAGGATCTAAAATTAGTATATTATCGATAAGAACCTTACCTTTCTTGACTAATTGCGTTATTTGGCTACGCGAAATACCAGATAATAGCGATAATGTCTTATCTAGCCTTTGAGACTGGTACTGGTTTTGGTAAAAAAATGTATGATTGTTCATTAAATTAAGTTAGCAAATGCCCAAGGATTATAGACTAAATAAAACCTGGATTCAAGTTATGAATCTTCAAGATTTATTTACAATGCCGCTAAATAATAGAGCTCAATTACTTGATATGCCTACCACCGAACTTAAAAAAGCTACTAAAATCACAACAACCCCACAAGAGATCAGAGGATCAATGGCAGAGGTGAAAAACACTATACATAAAAAAGACCATAATCTACTCGTTTCTAGGACAGCAGAGATAGGTAATACTTCTGCTTCCAGATCATTAGCAGATCGTGCATTAACACTCCAGGAGTTAAAAAAATATGTTACTGAGTTTAATGGATGCGCTCTAAAGCAGGTGTCGACTAATACCGTTTTTGGAGATGGAGTAAGTCATGCTAAAATAATGTTAATAGGAGAAGCGCCAGGAGCAACTGAAGATGAAAAAGCTATACCATTTTGCGGAGAGAGCGGTAAGTTACTTGATAATATGCTGCAAACAATAGGGCTTTATCGTCATATAAATTTTTATATAACAAATACAGTATTTTGGAGACCTCCAGCAAACAGAGCTCCAACGCAAGAGGAAATAGAAATTTGCAGACCTTTTGTAGAAAAGCATATAGCACTAATTCGACCAAAGCTTTTAATACTCGTAGGTTCTACTGCAGTAAGTAGTCTTTTGGGTAATCATTTACAAATTTCTAAAATTAGAAAAGAGGATTATATGTATAGTAATCAATATCTTGATACCCCAGTCGCCACTAAGGCAATATTTCATCCCGCATATTTACTGAGACAGCCAATGCAAAAAAAAGCTAGTTGGTATGATTTACTTCAAATAAAAGATGAGATACAAGAATACATATAGCAAATCTTCTAGATTGATTGATCTCCTCTGCAATATTTCTATAGTCTTGATGATAAGAGTAAAATACCGTAGACTCATCATTTTCTTCTTGACAAACTCGGGTGTTTGATGGTACACAGATCTATCTTCAACATTATAATGTAATAACTATTCATATGTATGCGTTTAAAACATTTTCAGCAAAACCATCTGATATAAAAAAAGAATGGCTTTTGATAGATGCTTCTTCTTTAACTCTAGGACGCCTTGCTTCTCATATATCACTTTTACTCCGCGGTAAGCATAAAGCTTCCTATACTCCTCACATGGATTGTGGTGACAACATAGTGGTAATAAACGCAGAGAAAATAGCATTATCTGGAAATAAAGCAGAAAGAAACAAAGGTAAGATTTATTACAGACATACTGGATTCCCTGGAGGAATTAAAGAAACAACAGCCGGTAAAATGCTTGAAGGAAAGCATCCAGAGAGAGTACTCAAGCTTGCTGTTACTAGAATGATTACTAGCGGACCTCTTGGTAGAAGGCAGTTGGGAAATTTGTATATTTATCAAGGCGAGAATCACCCTCATGCTGCTCAGAAGCCTATCATTTACAATTACGCAGAAAAAAATAAGAAAAATAAGAGATAGATATGTCTTTAATTAAAATTAAACCTGAAGAAAAAATTACTACCACTACTGACATCAAAACACAATCTACTAAAGATTCTCAGGGTAGAACATACGGAACAGGAAGAAGAAAAAGCTCAGTTGCAAGAGTCTGGGTTAAGGCTGGCAAAGGAGCATTTCAGGTCAATAAACAACAAATTAATGAATATTTTAAATTACCAAGTCTGTGTTCAAAAATCCTTGAGCCGTTTAGACTTGTTGACTCAGAGAGTAAGTTTGATGTATTTTGTACAGTAAACGGAGGAGGGCACTCAGGCCAAGCGGGTGCAATACAACTCGGTATATCAAGGGCATTAGATAAGTTTGATGATAGTTTTCATCTTACTCTTACTAAAAACAAGATGCTTACACGAGATTCTCGTGTTGTAGAAAGAAAAAAATACGGTAAGAAGAAGGCTCGTAAAAGCAGTCAATTCTCTAAACGTTAATTGTGCAATATATTGTGTTTTAGGTGCTCACTTCTCTTGCGCATGTAGTTTTATTGCCATAGTAAAAAAGTACCTAGACTTGAATTTGAGTAGGATACTGCGAAGCTATATTCTACTCTCTAAGATTGCGATATGAGAGTGTAGTAAAAAATTCGAAAAACCATGAAAACAAATATTAGAAATGTAAATCATGAGTATTTTATATCTTTTTTATTATCATCTAATGTCAGTGGTAAGATTAAATTAGATAAATAAATTTTTAATGGATTTTTGGCTGTATATTCAATAGCGCCTGTAGGGGATTTCTGAAATATTTAGGTAGATCACTTCAAGATGTCTATTTGTATAAAGCTTTAGTAGAGGCGGGGTAGCTCAGTTGGTTAGAGCAGCGGAATCATAATCCGCGTGTCGGGGGTTCAAATCCCTCCCTCGCTACCAAATATCTATTCACTAGTTCTAAAAAAGATTAAAACTTAGTTAGATTGCCTAAAGCTACGCTTCTCACCAAAGGAGCTCAAAAGAACCCGTACACCTACCTTATCCGATATAAGTTTGCCATACTACTGTGATCTCTAAGGGGAAAAACTCCATGGCAATTTATCCTAAATCAATAATATCTTATTATGAATCCACGCCAATTCATGCGGGAATGAATACATAACCTCAGTTTGACGTAAGCGCTTTAAATTCTGGTGATAATTTGTTGTTTTTAA
>CAYGNF010000061.1:0-3684 GCA_964351245.1 uncultured Rickettsiaceae bacterium
TTGCTCTATCTTTTGCAGAAACATTGACCATGCCATTTGCATCAATATCAAAGGTTACTTCTATTTGAGGCATACCTCTTTGGGATGGTGGTATTCCTTCAAGATTAAATTGCCCAAGTATTTTATTATCAGCAGCAAATTGTCTTTCACCTTGAAATACTCTGATAGTAACAGCAGTTTGATTATCGTCTGCAGTTGAGAATACTTGGCTCTTTTTTGTAGGGATTGTAGTATTTTTTTCAATTAATTTGGTAAAAACTCCTCCCAAGGTCTCAATACCAAGAGAAAGAGGCGTCACATCAAGTAGAAGTACGTCTTTTATATCTCCTTGTAATACCCCCCCCTGTATTGCAGCACCAGCAGCCACTACTTCGTCTGGGTTTACTCCACGATTTGGCTCTCTACCAAAAAAATCTCTTACTTTTTCTATGACTTTTGGCATACGAGTCATTCCTCCAACCAATACTACTTCTTGTATATCAGAAGGCTTTAATCCCGCGTCTTTAAGAGCTACCTTACATGGCTCTATTGTTCTTTCTATTAGGCTATATACTAGCTCCTCTAATTTTGATCTAGTAAGAGATATATTAAGGTGCTTTGGTCCAGAACTATCAGCCGTGATGTATGGAAGATTAATATCTGTTTGCATAGCTGAAGATAATTCTTTTTTAGCTTTTTCTGCAGCTTCTTTGAGTCTTTGTAGTGCAAGAGGATCGTTTTTTAAATCAACCCCTGTATCTTTCTTGAAAGTCTCGATTAAGTAATCTAGGACCTTAATATCAAAATCTTCACCACCAAGGAAAGTATCTCCATTGGTTGATTTTACTTCAAAAACACCATCACCAATCTCAAGAATTGAAATATCAAATGTACCACCACCAAGATCATATACAACTATAGTCTTATTGCCAGATTTATCGAATCCATAAGCAAGAGCAGCAGCAGTAGGTTCATTGATTATTCGTAGCACCTCAAGACCTGCAATTTTGCCGGCATCTTTTGTTGCTTGCCTTTGAGCATCATTAAAATAAGCTGGCACTGTAATCACAGCTTGAGTTACTGGTTGTCCTAAGAAGCTCTCTGCTGTATCTTTCATTTTTTGGAGCACAAAAGCAGCTACCTGACTAGGGGAATATTTTTTACCATCTGCTTCAATCCAAGCATCCCCTCCTACATCTATAATGTTAAAAGGCACTAATCCCTGATCTTCTTTTACCGCGGGATCAGAAAATCTTCTTCCTATTAGTCTTTTATGTCCGTATATCGTATTTTTAGGGTTTGTTACTGCTTGTCTTTTTGCTGGATCACCAACAAGCACCTCCCCATTTTGTGCAAAAGCTACCATAGAAGGTGTAACTCTAACACCCTCTAGATTTGCTATAATTTTTGGCTCTTTGCCCTCCATAAGAGCAACACAAGAGTTTGTGGTCCCAAGATCAATACCTATGACTTTTCCCATAATGAATACCTTTTATTAATTAATTTATCTAGATATAGGTATCAATATCAATAATTACAAGCCCGTAAAATAAAAAATTTAAAATTACTAAAAAAAAATCTAAATTCACGAATTCACAAAGCCAAATTTTTCTTTTACTCTTTTGATGGTAAGTCCTGAGTAACCGGCCGCTCTGTCAGATCCGTCTTTTAAGATTTGTTCAATAAATCTCTTATCGTTGAGTAATTTTAAATATTCCTCCCTAATGGGAGCTAGTGTTTCTACAAGTAAATCTGCTAAATCTGTTTTAAAATTACTAAAACTCCTAACTTGATATTGCTCTGTGACTTGCATTATAGTTTTGCCTGATAAAGAAGAAAATATCTCTAGTAAATTACCAATTTCTGGTCTTGATAAATCGTATGAGATATAGTCCAGAGAGTCTGTTTTAGCTCTTTTGATTTTATCTCTTATTATTTCTGCAGAATCAGAGAGATTAATTCGGGATTGGTCTGACGGATCTGATTTACTCATTTTTTTTGTAGCATCTCTTAAGCTTTTAATTCTAGTACATTGAGCTTGCAACAAAGCCTCAGGCACCTGAAATACTTTATCCTGAAACCTATTATTTACAGAATGCGCAATATCTCTTGTAAGCTCTAGATGCTGCATCTGATCCTCTCCAACAGGCACAAGATCTGCATCATATAGTAATATATCTGCTGCCATAAGTGCCGGATAAGAAAAAAGACCGCATGAAACATTATCTTGATTTTTATTAGACTTATCTTTGAATTGAGTCATTCTCTTAAGCCACCCCATAGGCGTGGAGCAAGTAAGTATCCATGCGAGCTCTGCATGTTCTTTTACGCTACTTTGTGGAAATATTATAGATTTTGATGAATCTATTCCCGCAGCAAGTAGACAGGCCGCTTGATTATATATAGATTGCTTCAAATCATCTGGGTTTTGAGGAGTTGTAATTGCATGAAGATCTGCAAGAAAATATATGCAATCATATTGATTTTGCATATTTACCCAATTTTTTATAGCTCCCATATAATTTCCTAGATGTATATGTCCACTTGATTGAATTCCCGAAACTACGCGCTTACGTATCATAACAAACTAATTTTAGTATTATTAAATTGCATAATAATAAACATATAATAGAATCTTGTAAAATATTTTTATTGTTGTATGTTTCTACAATTTTATATCTAAACTTAGGGCAAAATATGGATATTAGTGAATTTGATTACTGCCTACCTGAACACCTTATAGCACAACACAGAGTAGAAAATAGAGATGAGTCAAGATTATTGGTAGTGAATACCGATAATACTCTCATTAATACAGATTTTTATAAGATACATGAATTTATTGATAAAGATAGTTTGATAGTTTTTATTGAGTCGCGCGTAATAAAAGCATATCTTACATTATTTAAGAACAACAAAGAAATAGGAATCAACCTAAACAAGCCTCTTACTGACAGAATATGGACCGGATTTGCGAGGCCTCAAAAAAAATTAGAAATAGGAGATAGCTTTGATTTTGGGGATCATAAAATTGTTATTAAGCAAAAATATGATAACGGAATGGTTGATATAGAGTTTGATTTAGTAAATCAGGTGACAGTAGAAGATTTTCTAGAAATTTTCGGCGCAATGCCAATACCTCCATATATCAGAGGAGGTAAAGCAGATGGAAGAGACGATGATGATTATCAGACTATCTTCTCTAATCCATCGGGGTCAGTTGCAGCCCCTACTGCTGGTCTACATTTTGCAGATAGTACATTTGTCGATCTCAAAAAAAAAGGTATCGAATTTTGCTTCTTAACTTTACATGTAGGAGCGGGTACTTATATACCGATAAAAGATTCTATAGAAACACACCATATGCATAGTGAAGTAGGTGAAATATCTGAAGAAGCAGCAAATCATATTAACGAAGCAAAAAAACAAGGCAAAAAAATAATCGCTGTAGGCACTACTGTGCTAAGGGCTTTAGAGCATGTTGCACAAAATCACAACATAATAAAATCTGGTAAATTTGAAACTGATATTTTTATCAAGCCAGGTTTTGACTTTAAAATAGTAGATAGATTAGTTACTAATTTTCATCTCCCTAAATCTACTTTAATGCTTCTTGTATCAGCATTTGCAGGTCATTATAATATCACGAATGCATATGAGCATGCAATAGAGCAAAATTATAGATTTTTAAGTTACGGTGATGCA
>CAYGNF010000062.1:0-3296 GCA_964351245.1 uncultured Rickettsiaceae bacterium
ATGCTAATGAAGACAAAAAGCGCAAAGAAGGCGTTGAAGTCAAAAATAGAGCAGATAGTTTAATATACTCAAGTGAAAAAAGCATTAAAGAGCACGGAGATAAGATAGATCAAAATATAAAAATTGAGATCGATACCGCAATATCCGAGTTAAAAAAGGCTATAGAAACTAACAATATTGATGAAATAAACAAAAAGATAGATGCATTATCAGAAGTTTCAATGAAAATGGGCCAAGCTATATATCAATCCTCTCAAGATAATAATAGTGATGATAGTGCTACTAAGGGAGGCAGTAATGATGATTCAAAAGAAGCTGAATTCAAGGATGTTTCTTAGAATTTTTTGAAGCAATTTCATTACAGAATTATGATATTACTCTATTCTGCAAATAGTCTCCTTAAAAATAGTATTTTGTTTTTAAGGAGATGCAGTTTAGATTAACAATCTCTGCTACTAACACGCAACATTGAAAATATAAATCATTTTATGTCAAAACAAGATTATTACTCTCTTCTTGGTGTATCCAAATCTGCAACTGCAGAAGATATAAAAAAAGCCTATCGTAAGCTGGCGATGAAATATCATCCAGATCAAAACCAAGATAATAAAGATGCAGAAGCGAAGTTTAAGGAAATATCCGAGGCTTACGAAGTATTAAAAGATGACCAAAAAAGAGCCGCTTATGATGCATATGGTCATGAAGCTTTTGCTCCTGGAGGGAGTGCTGGATCTAGAGGTTTTAACCCAGGTGGTGGTTTTGGGGGTGGATTTCACTCTCAGTCATTTCATGGAGATTTCTCGGATTTATTCGGAGATTTTTTTGGTGGATCTATGTCTGGTAAAAGATCTAAATCTAGTAATAATAGAATGGAAGAAAAGGGAGCAGATTTAAAATATAATCTTACAATTAATCTAGAAGAAGCTTTTACTGGAGTTGATAAAAATATTACTTTCGCAACAAATCAAAAGTGCTCTACATGCGATGGCAAAGGATCTAAATCTTCTTCTCTATCAAGCTGCAGTCATTGTAACGGGCAGGGGGCAATAAGAATGCAGCAGGGATTTTTTACTATTGAGCAGCACTGCGGATACTGTAGCGGCTCTGGAAAGGTAATGAAGGATCCTTGCTCCTCATGCAGTGGGCAGGGTAGAAAACAGGGTGAGAAAACTGTAAGTGTCTCTATACCATCGGGCATAGAAGATGGCAATAGAATTAGATTATCTGCAGAAGGCGAAGCTGGCCTACGTGGTGGTTCTGCTGGTGATTTATATGTATTTGTCTCTATAAAGCCTCATGATTTATTCAAAGTTGATCGTGGTGATTTACACTGCAAGGTACCTATTAGCTTTAAAGTCGCTTCTCTTGGAGGAGAGGTACAAATTCCTACAATAGAAAAAGGTACAGTAGTATTAAAAATTCCAGAAGGGACTCAGAATGGCGAAAGACTAAAACTGAAAAATAAAGGTATGAGTAAGGTCAGATCAAGCGCCCGCGGAGATATGATTGCGCATATTCATATTGAAGTGCCAAAAAACCTTACTTCTACCCAAAAAAAATTGCTCGAAGAGTTTGATAGCCACGCACCTAAATCAAATGATTCTAGTTTTTTTCAGAAGATGAAAAGTCTCTGGAGTTGATATAATAATGCATCTATTATATTTTATATTACTAAACAAAGTGTAGTATTGCCTCTTGCTTGTTAATAATAACGCTATAAAATACAAAATATTATTTACTAAATAATTTATATGTTATGATATTGATATAAAATAACTATCAATATCATCATGCCATTAAGCGAGGATCCCCCCTTTAGCCAATACGTAGGATATACTTACAAAGATTCGGATACACAAAAAAACAACCCTGCATTCTTTCTTCTAGCTGATTTGATTAATTGTCCCTCATTCAAATCTGCATATGATACTATAAACGCTGATAAAAGCTTAAGTCATGTAACAGATAATAAAATCTTAAGTAATGAACAATTCAGGGATTTAGTAGCACTCACAATAGGCGGTGAACCCGATACAACGACTCAATTAGATGATGCAAAGAATACTTGTAGTATTAGCGATGAAAATAAGAATAAAGTAACAGAAGCCGCTGATAAACCAGATGCATTTTTCGAAATTAACAAAATCGCTGCGATTGTAATTAATGATATTGTAGAGGGTAAAAACATTACTGATATTAAGGCAAACATGAATAAAGGGCTCACAGCAATGAAAGAAGCGCTTGATGCACAAATGCTCAGAGATATTCCCAGATCAACTTTTATAATAAAAAAAGATGGAAAAGATCATGAAATCGTATTTCCAAGCGAGCTATCAATAGACTCTGCAAAGGAAGTTTTTAGGGATTCTTCTTATGGTAATCTAACAGAGGGGCAAATAGATTTTATATTAAAAAGTACTATGCAAAGTGGTAATACAGCAGAGTGGCTTCAAAAGTTGATTCCAAGCACTCCTGTTGAGGGTGAGGAATACCAGTCCAAGGCCATTAATAAACCTATACTCATGCCAATCATATTGTCTATAGAAGAGAGCGATGGCCAAAATACAAAGGTAACCTTAGAGCGGAATTATACTAGTGCTATTAGCAAATTTATGGCTGATGCTCTTCCTCAGCAATACACTATACAGTCTGTTGCTTACGATATTAGCGCTCTTGAATCGATAGCAGAGCTTGGTGTAAATAATACAGCACCCACCAAAACATGTAGTATTTATACTAATAGTCCAATAGTCGATGCAGTTATGCAAGAGCAGCAAGGTCAATTTGAGAAAGAAGCATCCGACGCAATAACTGAATCATCACTTAAGCGCATAGGTAACAATATAGCTCGTATTGCTTATATGAATAAAGATGATGAGGCAAATCATTACAAGACCGGAGAGGGTGCAAGTGATTTAGACCTTTTGGCTCATGCCAATAAAGTTATATCTAAAGAAATTATACAGACCTGGAAAATATTAAGTAAGCAAAACACTCAGTCCGAGGCAGAACAAGAGAAAGAAAATTTGACCAAAATATTTGGTAATATTTCAGATCGTAAGTCTTTTGTTTCCATTGAGAAGCCAATTGAGAAGCCAATTGAGAAGCCAATTGTGAAGTCTATGAAGTCAATTGCGAACTCAATTAAGAAGGGTTTTATATCAAGAATAAATAATGCGAATTGTATGAATAATTCAAATGTAATGTCACAGAGCAAAAAAACCGAGACTCATGAGCGCTAAAGCGCCCGCGGAGATATGATTGCGCATATTCATATTGAAGTGCCAAAAAACCTT
>CAYGNF010000062.1:3396-3504 GCA_964351245.1 uncultured Rickettsiaceae bacterium
TCTCTGGAGTTGATATAATAATGCATCTATTATATTTTATATTACTAAACAAAGTAATGCCCCCCAAAAAATGGACCATGTTAAGAGAGAGAATTTTATGATAAAAAG
>CAYGNF010000063.1:0-3173 GCA_964351245.1 uncultured Rickettsiaceae bacterium
AAAAACTAAAGGTTCTTTTACTAACGAAAATGCTTTACTCAAACTCACTTTTGCTGCTATATTAAAAATTACTTAAAAATGGAATCAGCCTATTCAAAACTGAGCCCTTATCATTTCTGAGTTAGATATTCACTTCCCAAACAGATTGGATATATGATTACTCAGTTTGACACAGTTACTAGAACATTTTCAAGTATTCTGAGAGACCTAGCATCCCAGCGTTTTCATCATCTTCGCTGTATTCGCTTGAAAGATCAAACTTGTCAAAATTGTCTTCAAGATCACTTACTGAATCTGCGTCAGTGTATGAATTTTCTTGGTCTTCGTAGTCGTCATTATAATTATCATAACTTTCTTCATCTGAAGAGGAATCATTACTTAAGAATTCGTCTGAACAACAATCTTCTAAATACTTTGAATACACATAATTATAGATACCCTCTAAATCATAATATGAATTATCTTCATGTATTTGACTTATTTTACCTTGCGCTTCTTCATATTGCCTTATAAATTCTTCTATACTAATATCGTCCAGCATATTTTTTTCATCTTGTATCAAATCCCACAATAGTTTTGAGTTATTACGATATATTTCTACCATGGACCCTACTATATCTATGTCATCATTATATTTATTACATTTTTGGAAAAATGATATAAAGTCATCACCCGCGAAATCACAAAACATTTCATCACTTTTATTATAAAGTTCAATAATATCATTAACACTTAACTCAAGATTGTGAAATAGCTTACTAAATTCAGTCTCATGACCAGAAATCAAATCATACAATTCATGGAATCTAAATTCTCCAAGACTACTATCACAACAATCGATATATTCAGAATATATACTTACTAATTTATCAAACCGCACTGTTCCATCTGATAAAAGTATAATAATCTCCTCCTCCTTAAGTAACTCTCTAACAACATCAAAAGAAGCTTTATTTAATTCTGCAAATGACAAAATATTGTTATTTAATAAATTTAATACTCCTTCTGTATTCACAAGAATTGTAAGTAATTCATCACTCAAATCTTCTCTAGTTAATTTATTTTTTTTTAGGCAATCTGTTATTGTGCTAGGTATAGGCGTTGAAAGCCGTTCTAAATCACCTAATGATATTGGCATTTTATCCCAACCTGCTTCAACATTCATAAGGCTTTTTAATTCTTCTATTGAAATATTCCTTGGGCTAGATGGTGGTGTAAATACTGAAACTGGAGCCTTTTTAGTTCGTGTGCCATATTTTTCATCCTCTTTAGGCTCTCGAGCCATCCATCCTGAGTTAATAACAGATATAGATTCTCTGGCAAAAATAGATGGCCCTCCATTTTTCCCTAGCAAACCATTATGGTCTTGCGTTGGCTTTGTTGCTGACCAAGTTCTGAGTCCCTTACTTTGCGCTCCCATAACAAAAGCAAGTGAGGATTGTGGTGTCCACTCTGGACCTTGAACTGTATGATTTTTTATTTCATTCTGTGTCAACTTTTTTTTATCACTAACTCTAAAGATAGTGATATGATTACTTATAGACTCACCATCAGAAAATTTATTTTCCACTAAATTTTTGTGATCCTCTTTATTCAGATTGGGCCTAGGTTTGCCTCGTGCTGTTACTGCCTTAAAATCACCAATCTCTGATAAAGAGCGAAGGGGTATTGTTATTTTTTTAAAACCATCCATGAAAGTTATTTATAATTTTATATATCGTTATAGTGCATTTAATCATAAAAATATACTATAAATCTATGAGCATCTTCTCTAAGTTCTCGGCTAGGACTGGCATATCTTATAATAGTATTGTGTGTTATGCCAAGCTCTTTGCATAATTCAGATGAGTTATTGTCAAATGTTGTGTATGAAGAAAAATTAGGCGACATATTTTTTCTCATTTAAGTTATCATTAATGATTTCATTTTCATGAACTCCGTCTATAAATTTCTCCATATTAATAACTTGAGCGATCCTATTTTTGCCTCGTTGGGAATTTTAGCACCTATGTTGCTGATAGGCCAATACACTCTTTTTTCTCCGCCTCGGAGATAGAGTCCATTTCCATTATATCATCTATTAAAATACTATGGTCCATTGGAAGATTCGAGTACTTATAATCTCTTGGAAATATTTCATCGATTATATAAGTTAAATGCCCAAAAGAATCTATTATCTCCTCAGGCGTTATGTTATCTTGCAGTAAATAATTACATAGATTAATTGCACTCTTTGATTCTGCTGTGCTTAATTTATTCTGAATCATTTTATCCCTTATTTTATTTCTTCTACTTTTTTTGTTGTAATTTTAATTTTGCATCGACGCGCTGACCAGTTTTGATATTTTTATAATAATGAATTTCTTTTTTGAGGCCTTTTTCATAAAATTGAGATTTCTCTATATCCCCTACTACTCATTTTAACCCAGTCTCCTGCCTCGCCCCCATATTGAGCAATAAGTCTATTAATGTCTTTAATTAGGCGTACATGTCCAGCGCCAGCAATTCCTAATCCTTTTTCTTGAGATATAAGCTATTTATAAAATCTGTAAAATTATTTGCAATTGAAGTAAAGATAATTATAGACCTCTTTTTCGCCACCATTCATCTGTTTTGAATTCTTTGGGGAGCTTTTTTTGCACCTCTTCGTTTAATAAATCTAATTCTTCGATATCAATATTAAGTGCCTTAGATATTTCTAAATAATATAAATCCGTGATGTCTTCTGGTAATTTACTGCCGCACCAAGGGCAATAGTAAATATCTTGAGAGGCTTGTAGAGAATTTTTTATATCTATATAATATGAATTAAACCTTTTTGAATAACCTATACTTACTCTATTTTCTGATAACAAATCCGACATATTATCGGACCAGTGTTAAGAACGAGCCCTTTTGCCGCCACTTGGGGTTCCTAAAAAATAATGTCTACACTTTTTGTGTTTTAGATTAAAAAATACATTGCGAAATAATATGAATATGAATAAAGTGGTATAAATAAATACCGACATTGTGAGTTCTAAGAATATAATAAATGCACTATAATTTATCATTATAAGATCTAGCTTTATGCAAAAAGAAGAAAGGCAAAACTAATCAACTAACTTTTGGCGTGATGTTAGTGCATTTTAAAAAATACGTACAATTTCCCTATAATAAGGCTAATACTATTT
>CAYGNF010000064.1:0-2985 GCA_964351245.1 uncultured Rickettsiaceae bacterium
ATCAAAAATCAATCTTTTATCGAAATATCGACTATATGCTTTTAATTATCCTGTTCCTGAGAAGAAATATCAATATCATCAAAATACATTGACTCTTCTTCGATATTCATCTGATCTGCAGTTAGTCCGTAATCTCCATCATCAGGCACAAATTCTTCTTTAATATCTTTATCTACCATTTCAAAATCCTCATCTATAGTAGCAGTAGCCGATTTAGGTAACAAAGATGAAATAAAGCGACTTTTTAAATCTTCTATCTTTATATTGCCTGCCGCAATCTCTCTAAGTGCTATGACGGTTTTTTTATCGTTATCAATAGAGACTGTAATCTCAGCGCCCGAATGTATATCTTTTGCTCTTTGAGAAGCAAGAGTCACTAACTCATACTTGTTATTTGTTTTGCCTTTTCCTACACAATCTTCAACAGTAACTCTAGCCATGATATTTTCATTAAATTATTTTTAAGTGATAATATCATACCAATTTTCTTATTATAATGCAACTGCTTATACAAATCTCTATGAGCACATAACATACAAAACTTTTTAATAAAGATTTATTGTATAATCATATGAATATATTGCACTATCAGTGAATTATCTTTTACAAATTCTTGATTTAATATTTTGTAAATGTTCTTTATATGTAGAAGCAAACTTATGAGCGCCCTGATGACCGCATAAATAGAAATATAGATAGCGAGTTTTGGCGGGAGATATTGCGGCTTCTAGAGATTTTGCCCCAGGAGAGCCAATCGGCCCAGGAGGTAAGCCTTTTGTTATATAAGTATTATAAGGTGAGTCTATTTTCATATCCTCTTTATTTGGCCTTCTATTTAACTCTAGAGCCCCGCCTTGTGTTACTGCATATAATGCAGTAGGGTCGGATTGTAGCATCATGCCAATACGCAATCTATTCAAAAACACAGAAGCAATTATTGGTTTTTCTTCGTCTAATTTTGCTTCTTTTTCTATTATTGAGGCAAGTATAATAAGTTTTTTTTCGTCATTGATGAGATCTCTTGTATTTATTTGGTTACTTAGAGCCCTCACTATCTTATTCATTCTGTTTTGCATAGTTTGGATAAGGTGTTTTTTACTCTCGCCGTAAGTGTAATAATAAGTATCAGGAAACATACTTCCCTCCTCTATCATATCCTCTATCTCTCCATTTAACCCTTCGTGGCTTTCTATAATTTTAATGATTTGAAAGTTAGTTAGGCCTTCTGGAATAGTGATTTTACGGTATAATACATCTCCAGTGACCAATTTCTGAGCTACATTTTTTATGCTTTGAGATGCAGAAAATTCGTATTCTCCAGCTCGTATATTACTTTTGTAAAAAAATAATTTTTTGTAGAGAAAAAACAGATATTCTTGAGATATAATACCTTCTTTTTCTAATAATCTTGCAACTTGCCTTTCAGACATGCCTCGCTCAATGATAACTGACTTTGAGTGATCTAAATGAATAGATTGATCAGATAGAAACCAAAGAGATGCATATAGAGCTGAGGATATAGATACAACTATTAATAATACTATTAATTTATACTTCATACTTCCTTAAAGAGCTTTTAATACAATAGATGTATTAGTGCCTCCAAAGCCAAAAGAATTACTAAGTGCATATTTAAACTTATGCTCCTTCGGCGTTAAAGGTACTAAATCTATTTTTGCTTCATCCATAGGGTCTTCAAGATTAATTGTTGCTGGCACAATTTGGTGCTTTAAACTCAGTGCAGTATATATAGCTTCAACACTCCCTGCTGCCCCAAGTAAATGACCTATTGATGATTTTGTAGAAGACATTTTAACCTTTGGATTTACTTCTAAAAAAAGAGACTGAGTTGCATAAATCTCCGAAGCATCTCCTATCATAGTGGATGTACCATGAGCGTTAATATAACCTATAGCTTCTGCATTAATCTTAGCATCTGCAAGAGATTTTTCCATAGCTTCCATTGCGCCTCTGCCTTCTGGGTGACTAGAAGTAATATGATAAGCATCTCCAGTCAAGCCATATCCAGCTACTTCTGCATAAATTTTTGCGCCTCTTTTTTTGGCGTGCTCATATTCTTCCAGAACCACTACCCCCGCTCCTTCGCCCATTACAAATCCGCATCTTCCTTTATCCCATGGTCTTGATGCTCTAACTGGATCGTGATTAAAGCTCGAACATAAAGCCCGGGCTGCAGCAAAACCAGCAAGACCTAGTGGGGTAATAGCAGCTTCAGATGACCCTGCAACCATTACATCAGCATCTCCATATTTGATCATCCTTGTGGCATCCCCTATTGCATGGGCACCTGTTGCGCATGCAGTGACCACGGAATGATTGGGGCCTCTAAAGCCATATTTAATGCTTACATGCCCTGACAAAAGATTAATAAGGCAGGAGGGGATAAAAAATGGACTCACTTTACCTGTTTCTTTGAGTTGAAAAGCTGTATTTGCAATTGTTTCTAATCCACCTATTCCAGAACCTAAAATTACTCCGGTTCTTTTGAGAGACTCATCATCTGTTGGCATCCATCCGCTATCTTCTACCGCTTCCTTAGCAGCAACAAAGCCGTATTGAATAAATCTTGACATTTTTCTAACATCTAATGCATCTATATGCTCTTCTGGCCTAAATACCGCATCTCCTTCATCCTCTCCTTGATCTACCTGAGCTGCAATTTTTACTGTAGATTTAGACACATCGAATTTTTTAATTTCTCTAACTCCAGATCTGCAGGCGAGCAATGAATTCCAATTTTCTGATGCATTAAAGCCTATTGGGGTTAATAAGCCAATTCCAGTGATTACCACTCTTCTTTCTTTCATAATAATTCTAATATTATTTATTGTATATTAAGTTCGCTTTATACCACTAGTTTGTCAAAAAGTGAAAATCTTTTATAAAAAAATATACTAAAAACCTTTTACACCTGAGTTTGATATAAGGAAAGGCTACAAGTCATATATATCAATGTGTTGGCGG
>CAYGNF010000065.1:0-2972 GCA_964351245.1 uncultured Rickettsiaceae bacterium
GCTCTTGACTTCTACATCGAGATTTTTTCTTATATGTCTGAATAATTCTCTCAGGTAGTTATAATCAGGCTTTTCTGCTTTGAGATGTTTGCAGAAATATTTAGCTTTTTCTCTAACTGGTGTACGTGCTAATGTCATAATAATAATCAAATACTTATCCCGATTGACAGGCGTTTACTGAAATCTAACGGAAAAAGGCCATAAGGATTTATATGACCTGAAAATAATGGTGTTAATGCTCTATAATCTTCAGGCGTAAATCTATTTTGCCAATGTGGCTGTGATAATATTTGTTGAATAATTAGGGTGTTGATATAAACCATACATACTTGCAACAGATGTAAACATAACACCGATAATTCCTGGTCTTCAATATTGTTCGTTGCAATTTGACCAAGTTTACCATAGAAAATAAAATCCATTACACTATTAAGGCGTTCAACAACATTTAGTCCTTCATTAACCTCAATACGCAAGCTCTCCGAAGCTAAATATTTACACAAAAATATAGTTTTATTGGCTTTACCCAGTTCTACCAATGCCTTATACACTGGATGAGTATAGTTATTATTACTGAATCTTTTGATTAATACCGATGGTATAACAATCCCTAGTTTTAGGGCAACCATATGTTTTACTATTTCATCGTAATTATCTTCTATTAATTGCCAATTAATGCTTCCTTTTAGGATCTCTGCAAGATTTTTATATTTGTTTTTGTCTCCAGAATCAACGTAATATAATTTTTGCTTATTTATTGCCTTTAGTCTTGGATATAAGGCAAAATCTAGTAAATAACTAACAGCAAAACCTATCACACTTTGTCCATGTGTATCAACAAATACACGATTCATATCCATGTCTGTGTCATGATCAATAATGCCTTTTATCATGCTACCTACTTCTGACGAGCTGCAATCTTTTAACTGTGAGTAAATACATAATGATTTCTTATCAACATGCCAATAAATCATTACTCCTTTTTTTCTATAGCGAAAATGCCACTGGCTCATTAGATTTTGATCCCAAGCAAACAAGTGAGTAGAATCGCATGCCACCGTTGTAGTGGCTTCTCCCCAAACGTTAGGATCGCGTATTTTTAGAACGTTATTCACCAGTATACGAATAGCATTTCTAATGTTTACAGCATTAATATGGCGTTTTTTTATGTAGCGTAAATCACTATAAGTAGTGTCATCATTAGCAATACTAATTCTTTTTAAACCAGTATTGCTGCCAATACCAAATATACATAATAGTAGCCTTTTTTGTAGATCAGAACTATTGAGGTTACTGCCTTTTCCAATAGTTTCAAGTGTCTTGGTAAAATTAATTCTTAAATCACATTCTTTTAAAATATCAATTAAGTGTATGCTTGAGTATTTATTGTTTATTTCTTGCTGTAGCTTAACAATGTTATCAGGTTCGCCTTGCGGATCTGAAGGGGTCACTTTTATATTGTTACCAACCTTACTTTTTTTGATTTGTACAAGCTTATTATTAGGAATATTAGCATTTAATTCATCTAAGTTATTTGCCGTTGAAGTCTTTAATTTTACTACAAACTCCTTAGCAAGCAGCGGTAACCCTAGTAATTCATAATATGTTTCTCGTTTTTGGCTAAAGTCCTTTGGTAAGTCTTTATTGGGGTCTCTGTAACGGTAACTTTTATCAACCCAAATAGCTTTAAAACCCCGAAATTCCTTAAGCTGTTCTAGCACGGCTAGTTCATAATTATATTTGTTTATCCGCAATTGACCTTTTTCTACTGTAACTGTTATATTATACCAGTTCTGGGATATAACTCCGCTCAAGGGTGGTATATTAATATAGTAAGCTAGATCTGATTCATCCCAGTATTCGTTGATAAAACGAATTGCGTTTAAGATAGGTTTGTAATCAATCTGATCTTCTGACATTTGTAATGTTCTCAAAATGCTCAGTAAACTGCCTCTATTGCCATAAGCATAGGTTGTATGCATTTTTTCTCGCACTTGATCCTGATACCACTTACTACCTCGATGTTGTAGATCCTCAATTACTGCTTCTAGCTTATCCTGTGACACTACGGGATAAACCTTCTCCTCAATAATACCTTTTGGATTCTTTGCATTTAGTACAGCCAACTTTTCTAGAATATCAAACTTGCCATCGACACGCTTAACTTCTTGAAGAATATAACGATCCACACGCTTTTCTGCGCTGGATCTCATCTTTTTAACGAGTTTGATCATTGTATCTGTTAAAGAATCCAACAAAAGCTCGAGTCTTACACGACAGAATATTGCCATGGTGGCATATTTTATAGTAGGGGTGAAATCTAGAATATTGCTAGGCGCAAACGCCATCACACGTTCATAATATTTAAATAATAATTTTCTGTCTACCGAATCTACAATAGAGTCGGATAATTTAATCTGACCTAATAAATTAATTTTATCTATGGCGTCTTGAACATTTTTAATTTTTGCTCCGGCAATATCTTGTTTAAGTTCATATAATTCTATAACTCCATGATCTTCATCACTATCTTTGCTAAGAATGCGATCTATTAGAAGAAGATTTTCTTGATTTAAATTATTGAATATTTTACCAAGAAATTGTTGTTCAAATTTTTGGTTAGCCAGTAAGATATAATTTTCTAATTGTTTGGTACCAACAATTTCTATTTTATTTTTAGCAAAATATAAGCGTGTTTGGTCAAGTAGCACGGAATCCGAAAGATGACGTGGTATCAAATTATCTACAAGATAATTTATTGTTAACGCAATATCTTCAGTCTTTGTTGCACGATATCCTAAATATTGCCTGATCTCCTGACGATACCTTTCTCCAGTGCGCGCATTCCAGTCAAATGACATAACATGTATTGGATCGATATCTAAATGCTTAGCAACCTGTAGCAATAATTGCGTTGAAATAGTATTAGCCTTATTATAGGGAAATTGTACGTATTTTTTAAAATGCACTAA
>CAYGNF010000066.1:0-2880 GCA_964351245.1 uncultured Rickettsiaceae bacterium
CTCATAGCCGCCCCGACCAACAAAAAAACACCGATACAATGCATATACCCACTTAATCAGGCTGATTTTATCCATACACAATATATTTATAAAAAACATCAGGAGAGAGACTTCCTTTTATTTTTGTGTAATTATTTTCCAAATTAGATACTTGATGTTGTAATCCTATCATCTTTTACCTCTATGTAAATATTTTGAGGTTATTGTAGATATAATTGTGATTGTTTGATGATGAGATGTTCCCGAATTGGAAATAATGTTACTGTCCCAATTCTTTAGCACTGCTATTCCAGTTACGCCTAATAACATATCATAAAACATTTTACTATAATTGTTTTTTAAATAGTTAGTGGAGTTCTTGGAATTATATTGCACCGAAGCAACATCATTTGATGTAAAGTGTGTATTTTCCATATTTATCCATTTTTTAAGGATAAACTTTGACATTAGGACGAAACACATGTATTATGAAATCTGTAATTAGAGCTTGGTCGCCTGATTTCATATATGTATATACAAATATATAGTACATGTGTTTAGCCCTGCAATAGTCAGGGTTTAACCTTTTTTTGTTAAGTTTCCTTTTTATCTTTTTGTCTTTTTATCGAAGCAAGTTTCTCCATTATTGCACTTGATACCCAACTAGAGCGATCTTGCTTTGTTTCATTCCTATTATTATCCATTTCATGCAATAGTCTTCCAGGAACATTTATAGATATTTTGACTTTTCCGTCGTGAATAACAACATCAGGCATAAGTTAGTTTCTCATTTATTATCATTTGAAGTAAAAAGTAATTTTAAGCTATTACAAGTTTATACTCTAATACATCGTGCAATTACAAGCAAATTGTAGTATGTAATACAAAAAAATATAATATAATTTTTTGCTTATATGTATTATTTATATCTCATAATATACTGACGTCAAACTAAAATTATGATAATATTCAATTAAATCGCTATACAAGTTAGAATATAATCCAAATAAAGTATTGATACTACTTCATTAAATCAAAACACTATCGATAAAAAATTAGTCGTGGTAATAAATTGTATCAAATCAGATATATTTATATTTGAATTTTAAAAACGAACACGCTAGGTAAGTGTATATATAATATCAAACATATTGCATATGTATTACGCGTGTATTACATTTCTCAATATGTAAATTAATCAGCTTCAACAATCAATTTACTTAAGAGGAGCTTTTTATATATGGCATTATCTTTCCTATATCGCTTTCTAAATTTTCAGCAAAATAATTAATTAATCCTCTTATGATTTGAGATTCTGAGTAGTTCATGCGGTCATTTCTTTTGTTAATTTCTTGCTGCGCAGAAAGAAGACTTAATAAATCAGATTCACGAAATCTGAATGATTTAGTTTTGAATAATGCTGACTTATTAGACTTGGTAACAAATCCTGTTTTTTCAATCGTGTTATTACTTGAAATCTGAGAGAGTGTTTTTGAAAGTTTTGATTCTGGTATAGAGTTGAATTTATTTCGCATAAAGGATTACCTCATCTGTGAGCATATTAAAATCTTGGGCACCTTTTGAGGTTGGATTAAATATTTGTATCGGTTGGTTCATAATTTGAGCTTGATTTATAGCCTCATTCTTTCTTATAACAGTACTAAATGTGTTGTCATTTAGAGACTTTAATTGTTCATTGATATATTTATTCGTTTGTGCGTTCCTTTGTTCATATAAATTTTTGAGTACAAAAAAGCTGTGTCTTTGTCCATCTTTGATCTCTCTAATCGCACCTAATAGATCTGCCATGCCATCAAGAGAATACTTCCCAAAATTTGTGGGTATTATTATTGAAGTACAACAGTATATAGCATTTATAGCAAGTAAACCCAGAGTTGGGGGGCAATCTAGAATTATAAAATCGTACTCATGAGCAATGCTATCAATATGATTTTTTAGTATCTTTTCTCTGTAGAGAGCCCCACTCATTTGCTCAATTACTGCAGCTAATTTTATATTGGAGGGTATGATATCAAAACCCTCTTTATTGTTTTCTTGAACAACTGATGGAGAGATGATCTCTTTTAAATTCTGTTGCTTATTAAGAAAAGCAGCAGAAATAGTTTTTTCAGCTAATATATTTGGGCAAAATATGCAACTTGAATGACACTGAGGATCAAGATCAATAAGTAAAACTTTTTTGTGTTTTAGATGAAGTCCATAAGAAAGATTTACTGAAATAGTAGACTTCCCTACCCCACCTTTTTGGTTGATTACTGCTATTATTTTGCAATTCATATTTCTCTCTTTGTTAATATTACACTTGTAATACAAATGTAATATACCACTAAGTACGATTAAAAGCAAATAATTTCATCTAACAATTATGTTAAAACCAAAGTAATTTACAAGTGTAATAATATAACCAACAAAAAAAGTATAAGGCAGGGATTTGCAACTCAAGAATATTACAAGTGTAATACGAATGTATTATTCAAGATTTAATTTGAGATATTTTAGATTAGGCTCTTTTAATGATCTACAATAATATTACATTTGTAATACACATGTATTATTGCATGTATATAATGATCACTAGCTGAATGATGAATACAAGCATCATTTTATTGAGTTTATAAATATACTAAGGTATTTAATATGTAGGACAAATGTTATGCAATTGTATTGCATATATGAGATATCCTTAAATCCCGTGTATGCAAAAAATTTTAAGTGAGGTATCCTGTTGAAAATTGCGAAAGAACAAAATCAACAAAAAAGAGATACTTCATAAAGAAGAATAAATTAGCGTTAGTAAAAACATAAGCCTTCCTTAATTTGGATTGGAGTTATTGTCAAATGTTGTGTATGAAGAAAAATTAGGCGACATATTTTTTCTCA
>CAYGNF010000067.1:0-2726 GCA_964351245.1 uncultured Rickettsiaceae bacterium
CAATATCACCGCATAAACTAAGACATTTTCTTTTTACTTGGATGAAGAAAAAAGGGTAACCGTCTGGGCATCCAGCTTTTTTCTATATTTTTGGGTTAAGTTTGAGGTTCCATGGTAGTAGGTCAGCAAGCTTTGTGGAGTTATAATCCTGGATAACTTCAAATACTGTTTTTAAATATAGCCAGGGATTTATGTTGTTGAGTTTTGCTGTCTCAACAAGTGAGTAAATGCTAGCTGCTATTTCTCCGCCTCGGTCAGATCCTGCAAATAGCCAGTTTTTTCTTCCAAGTGCAATAGACCTCATAGCTCGTTCTGCTATATTATTATCTATCTCTATTTTTCCATCATTTAAAAATCTTTTTAGTGCTGCTTCATTATTGAGGGCATAATTAATTGCCTTTGTAGTACTACTCTTCTTTGGTAACTCCTTCTGAAATTTCTTAAAGTCTGTAAATAATTTCTCTACCAATTGCTTGCTGAGTTTTTGTCTCTCTTCTAATCTTTTGTCTGGATCCTTACCTCTGATCTTTGTTTCAATCTCATAAATTTCTCCAATTTGATCTAATGATTTTTGAGCTATTGCTGCTTTATCATTACATACTATTATCTCATGAAATTTTCTTCTTGTATGAGCCCAGCAAGCTGCTTCTGTTATTGTAGCGTCTGGATTTGTCTCATTAATATATACTCTATTATATCCAGAATATGCGTCTGCATGTAGAACTCCTGTGAAATTCTTTAGATGTTCTTCTGGTCTTTCTCCTTTTCGGTCCCGGCTATAAAAATAACATACTGCAGGCGGATCCTTGTCTCCATATCTCGTGCCATCTCTTACATATGTCCAGAGTCTTCCTGTTGTCGTTTTGCCAAGACCAGGCGCAAGAACTTTAATTATTGTATCATCTCCGTGTATATGTGTACTTGTGAATATAGATTTCTTGAGTTCATCTATTAAAGGCATTAGTAATCTAGCTATTTGCCCAGCCCATGAAGCCATTGTACTCCTTGAAAGATCTATGTCTTCTCGCCGGTACATCTCAGACTGACGATAAAATGGAAGGTGATTGCAGTATTTTTGTACTAAAATATGAGCAAGTAATCCAGGTCCTGCCATTCCTTTAGCAATAGTTTTTGAAGCTGGGTAGCTTTGTACTATCTTCTGGCAATTTATGCAGGTACATCTTGGTCTGATATAACGAATCACTTTAAATGATGCTGGTATATATTCTAATATTTCTGATACATCTTCGCTTATTGTACGAAACTTCTGGCTACCGCAATCAGGACATATTGGATCAGGATTCAAAGTTTGTGTGATACGTTCCAAATGGCCTGGAAGTTTTTGTCTTTTGGGCTTTTGGTTATTGTCAGTTCTTGCTGCATCTAGAGCCTCATCAGATCTTTCTCTAGAGCCTTGAGCAATATCTTCATACTCATCTTCTTCTGTGGCTTCGTCTCCTATAGACTCACCAATCATAGATTGCTCTTGCTCTCCTTCTTCTATCTTAGATTCTAGATAATCTATTTGTTCTTGTATATTTGCTTTTTGTTTTTCTGAGGAAACTCCAAAAAGCTTTTTCTTGAGCAATTTAAGCTGCTCTCTTAGAATAGTCATTTGCTCCTGGAGGGAAGTATTTTTGTCTTCAAGAGACGTTACTTTATCATTCAATAATACAACTTCTTTTGTCAAATCAGTAACAATTTGATGTAATAAATTTGTATCTAAAGGTAGGTTTTTTGTATCTAAAATCATGAATTGATAATAGCATTAAACCCCTGATAAATCAATGCTTCCTGGCATAATTATCGCAAATAAATTATACTATAATGTGCAAGCTTTACCCGGCATATAAAGGGGTGGCTGACCAACGAGGACTGCGCCAGTCCACTCCCTCCATTAGCATAGAAAGCTGAGCCCTAGTAATACCAAGAGAGGCTTTATCTTCTGTTTTTAACCAAGGGAACTTACCCCTATCTAGACATTTATAAAACATACAAAAACCTTGTTCATCCCACCAAAGAATTTTTATCTTATCTGCAGATTTTCCTCTAAAGATAAACATAGCTCCAGAGCTAAATTCTTCCTTGGCTATAGATGCAGCAAGAATTGAAAGACCTGTTATTCCTTTTCTCATATCAGTATGGCCGCAGCAAATATATATTTTAACATTAGAGGCTATATTTATCATAAGCCTTTCTCCAATATTTGAATAATTGCAATAAGACTTGAGCTCGGTACCGCGCCTTCAAGAATAATAGAGCATTCATTAAATATCAAAGAGGCTTTTGATAATTTGGATGAGTGACTGGAGCTAGAGGTAGAATTTGCCGAGATATTATTAGTCAAATTTTCAGAATCTAATATTGGTAATTCTAGAAAATTAATGTTATTCTTGGGAAACTTACCTTCGCTAGTAGTTTTTTGCAATGACTTTCTATCTCGAATTTGCGGCGTACCCTCGGCGATAGAAGAAGATTTCTCGTGGATCCACTTATAGATCGTAGTTTTGGAGATATTATGAGCTTTAGCTATACTTGCTATATTACAATCTGGAACTTCGATAGCAAGTAACACTGAAGCTTTTATATCATCAGATATTCTATTATAATTTTTTTGCATATGATTATGAATAATTATTTTGATTGATTCAAAATCATATCACATCCAATAAGGGGTTCTTTGCAGGAAAGGACAAATTTTCTCACAAGCTGCTATAGGCATTGAT
>CAYGNF010000068.1:0-2695 GCA_964351245.1 uncultured Rickettsiaceae bacterium
GCTTTATACAGTCAAGACATGCATGAAAATCATTTTTACCTAAGTTTTCTATCAAATCGCTTAATAGATATTCTATAGAAAGAATCTGCAGTAAGAATTTATCATGATCTAATACCTTCTCTGGTATAGATTCGGCTAAATCTTTTGTTGTATTAGCATTAGGTTTTTGTTCTTCTGTAAATCCATCAGGGGAATGCGAATCGGCGTTGCTGAGTAATACTCTATCATGCTCCATTACTTTATTAATGTAAGTGAAAATATAATTAGCGCAAAATACCAAACCTAGTAGCATCAAAATTAAAATAAGTAGTACGAATATTTTTTTTTTCATTCCGTCAGAATCTTAGATTTAATTTATTTAGTTAGCTTGCTTAATTTTGCAAATTTGCCAAGCTTCACTTCAACATATTCTGTACTGAATAATTGTCCATCTTTTTCTATAGTAATAGTCCCTCCTTGAGATTTTAATAGAGCTCCATCTGCTGTAAAAGTAGCTTTCGGTGCAATAATGATTTCTCTAAGATCCTTGCTTACAATTTTCAGGCGCTCAGGGAATTCAGCGGTTTTTAAGGATTTATTGCCATTATTTTTTGATAAATTAAAAATAATCTTAGACGTTAGTAAGTAATAATTCTCAAACTCCACTCTCACATTATCTTCGTAGATAAATTGATCCACAACTTCATTCATTACCATCTTCTGAGCCCATAGCATAATGGGTTGCTTTTTATTTTGTGATGCATAGGAGAGCAAGGGCCCCCATACACTAATTAGGATCAAAAGATGTCTTAACATTTCCTTTAAATATAGCAATCGTATCCCCATAAGATTCAAAATTATCGGCTTTAATTTTCAGCCCACGACCCTCCATTTGTACAGCCCCTTCTGATTTGATATTCTTCTGATCTAAAGACATATTCAATTTCTTTGCTCTAAAATCGTATCCTCTATAGCTGCCTACGATATCATCAGATATTGTGAGTTTGTTATTTTGTCTATCATAAAAACCACATAAAGCATCAACATTAAATATATTACCCGAAAAGTTCATTGAAGCAAAAACATTACTCATGCGATACTGGTCATTTTCTATCTTGATTGCTTTATTTGCAAGTATTTTATATGGTTTATTGTCCTTTGTATTACTCATAAAAGAAAGATTTTCTATTTCTATTTCTGGTGAAGATGCTTCTGCGATTGTATCCACCTCCTTTGCTGCAGACTCTTGCTTTGTTGAAAGCAGAAAGATTGATCTTAGATTTAAAGGCGCGAAAAAATATAGTATAATAATAGTACAAATCAAAACCATATAAGGTTTTTTTCTCAGTTGCGCAATAAAAGATTGGAGACTCATAATTTTATAATTAGTCTTGAGATGCAAGTTTTTCGGCTTGGTCATTAGAGACTAAAGCATCAATTATCTCATCTAATTCACCTGCGTTGGTTATAGAATCAATCTTATAAAGCGTGAGATTAATTCTATGGTCGGTTACTCTGCTTTGAGGATAATTATATGTTCTTATTCTTTCTGATCTATCCCCGCTTCCTACTTGGATTTTTCTAGTACGGGCTGAATCCTGATCTCTTCTTTGCCTTTCTGCATCATAAATTCTTGAGCGCAGGATTTTTAGCGCCTTTGCTTTATTCTTATGTTGGGATTTTTCATCTTGCTGGGTTACAACTACTCCTGTTGGTATATGCGTAACACGCACTGCAGAATCGGTAGTATTCACATGCTGACCGCCAGCGCCTGAGGCTCTGTATGTATCTATTCTTATGTCTTTGTCTTCTAATTGAATATCGACTTCTTCGGCTTCTGGCAGCACGGCAACTGTTGCTGCGGAGGTATGTATTCTACCGCTAGATTCTGTATCAGGAACTCTCTGGACTCTATGAACGCCAGACTCAAATTTTAATCTCGAAAATACCATAGACCCGCTCACAAGAGCTGAGATTTCTTTATATCCTCCCACCTCACTATCAGATATACTTAATATCTCAAATTTCCATTTTTTGGACTCGGCGTATCTTTGATACATATTAAATAGCACAGCGGCAAATAGCGATGCTTCATCACCTCCTGTTCCAGCTCTTAACTCAATGATAGCATTTTTTTCATCTGCTTCATCTTTTGGCAATAAAGATAATTTTACTATAGATTCCAGATTAACAATTCTTGCTTGAATATCATAAAATTCTGACTCAGCCATAAATTTTAACTCTGGATCTTTTTCCTCTTTAATCATTATAGAGAGATCTTCTAGTTCTTTTTTGGCATCTAGATAGTTACGAATTTGTGTTGCCACGTGGTTTAGACTGGAATATTCTTTAGATATTTTAATATACTCCTCCCCCATAATGCCCGAAGCAAGAGATTCTGAGAGGTGCTCGTGTCTTTTTAGAATTTTATCTAAATTATCTTCGAATGACATATTTTGTTTTTACCACTTGTACTAAGGAAGGTGAATTTACTTTATGTATTATAATACCATAAAATTTTCAAGCATTAATATAAATAAAGGGGGGTTTTGATAGATTATACTAATGCTTGGATAAAAATAGAGACTGGTCCTATCGCACTACTTGTGCTGGCTTCATCTATCACCTATACTTCTTTAGATCCTTACACCCCTACTTCTACCCCTACTTCTTATCTAAATTGTCTGAAGTGTACTTTAAATAGGGAGCCTTGAAT
>CAYGNF010000069.1:0-2643 GCA_964351245.1 uncultured Rickettsiaceae bacterium
CATCAAGAGCTTTCTGCAAGGAATCTTCCCATGCAAGGCATATTTGACTGGAAAAATCATTGGACGCTCTAGAAATTGAGGAATTTTCGCTAAAATATTCATTGCTACTGTATTCAGCGCCATAAATTCCTATTGCGTTAGCGCAAAAGAACCTAGGCTTTGCATTTTGATTTATCATCCATTCTATTAAATGTTGATTAGTAAGAGTGCGGGATTCGATTAATTCCTTTTTTACAGAAGGCGTCCATCTTTTAGCAGCAATGTTAGAGCCGGATAGATTGATAACAAGATTATAATTTTTTGCGTCATGATGATTTAAATTACCGAAAGTGATCTTGGTAATACCAGGACCAAAGGATTTTTCAAGTTTTGCTAAATTGCGACCTAGTACTGTAATATTATGATTTTGTGATAAATTTTTAACTAATTCTGTGCCTATAAACCCAGAAGCTCCTGCAATTAAAATGTTCATTTTATGAGTCTCGTATTAATTAACTCTCTTAAGTAATCATAACATCAGATAAGATATGCAGATATTACAAAATACCTGCATAAAATTTTCTGTTAATGCGTTGATTAGACTTATAAGTAAAAAATACTATAGACTAGATTCTTTTTCATCATATAAAAAATATTGCTCACTTTATTGATATAATTTACTCTAAGTCTTGCGATTATAGATCACCTGATACAGGAGTCTCAACAACATCACCTGATATATTTTGTTCAAATGTATCAATGCATTCATTTTTAACATCAACAACTTTGTTCATATCATTATCTTTTGTTGGCGCATTGGCAAAATCCTCATCATCACTATAAGTTTCAACCTTTGTATTTGCTGACTCTACATTCTCTGTTGCAGAAGATTCCTCATAGTAGGTATTATCAAATACAGTATTAACTATAACATTCGCAAATGCTTCATCAGAAATACCTTCAGCGATCTTATTTTCTAATGCATGAAATTCTTGAGTTTTTGTAAGTACAAATTCATCAAATTTTTTAAATGCACCAGAGAGTCCATTGACAGATTTATCCACAAAATTCAATCTAAGTTCATTGGAGCCAAATTTATCAGCAAGTAATGTTAATTTTACAATAGTAGAGCTGTGCTGCTCAAGGCTCTGGGTATAATTCATCAATTCTGTAGCTAGAGTTTTTGCCTGAAGAAGTTTTGGATCCTCTTCATTTGCCATAAACACTTTATCTAGCAAAAGCACTAAACCCCAAACTTCATTAGTCATAGACTGCAATGATAATATAGTTGAATTCAGTTGCTGATCTAAAGTTTTGCATTTAGATACTGATTCTTGCTTTTTGACTGAAAAATCATTAAGATTTTCTGAGTTAGCAGGCGCTTCTTCTGCTCCAGTTTCTGTGGCATCCTGAGATTGCAGTTCCTCTGGAATTACTTCTGATCGGCGCATTACTACATCATCTATATTTGCAACACTATTACTAAGATCGGCGCGCTCTTCTTCAGAGAGATTTACTGCTAGTGGTGAGTTGGTTGTGGTAGTATTGCCCAGATGCGGGGTTGGGTTTTCATTAGATTGTTCCATAGATTCCTCTTGTTTGTTTATTGGTAACTTCATTGTAGAAAACAGGAGGTTAAAAACCAGTTATTCCTCTAAAAATCTATATATTTATTTTGAATGTGCGGCTATAAGACCGCACACATCAGTATATTATTATAATATTAACAATTTAATGGCATCCAAATTGACTATATCGCCCCCAACTCTTTTTGTTGCATAAAACTTAGTATACGGCTTTTCTGTGTAAGGATCTTTCATGATGGATATCCCATGCCTATCTACTATTTTGTAAGCTTGTTTAAAGTCCCCTACAGCAATCACTGATTTTCCAGCTTCGCCAGCGGGCATATCTGCAGAAATATAAATGGGAATACCAAATAACGTATTAGGGACTTTTTCTGTTACAGATTGCTGAATAATAAATCTACCATTTGAATCTCTTAAAGTTTGCAGACTTGCGAAAACTCTTCTATTCATCAAAAAAGATGCATTTGCATGGTATTCCTCACCTAATACATTGAGTAGATGCAATAAATCTGATATGGATAATTGATCTTTTTCTATATTGATTCGATTTATTTCATCATATGAAAGTATTCCACGTGGTTTATTTACTCCATCGCCATATATAAATGATGCATTTTCTTTCTTTGCAAAAGAAATGACTAATTGATCTGTAATCCAATCTTCTATATTGACATAAGTATCATCCAAAAGCCTCTGTGTAGCCTTTGGTTGAGCGTATATTTCATGTACAGCAATACGCTTAAGCAGCAACTTTGAACCCTCGGAATCTACCCTTTCTTGTCTTTCAGTAACCCATCCACTTTCAAATTCTCCATCTTGAATCAATAAATCTAGGGCATTGCTAGATATTGTTTGACAATCTGCAATCTGTCTCATTGGAGAGAGGGTAGCTATTTTTGTTAAGATTCCAGAGAATCTTTCTGATATCACGGCAAAACCACCTCTTAAATCCTGATCTTGACTAAAAGATTTATATTCTTGAGGGTTAGATGCACCTCTTATAAAATCTCCAAATCCATCTTTTGACTCTATTCCATATGGCATATTAATTTCTATCAAATTATTCATTTTATCC
>CAYGNF010000070.1:0-2635 GCA_964351245.1 uncultured Rickettsiaceae bacterium
TACAGTGCGGCTTATTTCTTTCAAATTTATCCTTAGCCATAATTGTTACTCTTTAATTTGCAATATATTTTAGTTAATAATTAATTGCCATTTGGCAATACTTCTTTAAAAAAATGGAGCGGGAGATGGGAATCGAACCCACGCAGCCAGCTTGGAAGGCTGGAGCTCTACCACTGAGCTACACCCGCATTTATTATTTACGAGTGGTGGAGGGAGTAGGATTTGAACCTACGTACGCTCACGCGGGCAGATTTACAGTCTGCTGCCTTTAACCACTCGGCCATCCCTCCTAAACAAAAATCTCGAGTATCAACATTAAGTCGCCAAAGAGATTCTAAGTTATGGAAATAAAATCGTTGTAAATATCTATAAGAATCTGTACTTTCTGTCAAGAACAATTTGAATATACCAGCCAATAATAATGAAAAAAAAATCTACAAAAGAATATTTTATATACGGGAAGCACTGTGTTACTCAGTCTTTACTCAATCCAGAAAGAAAAATTTACAAAATTTATACTATATTAGATAATCACTCAATAATACCAGATAAATTTTGTGATATTATAAGTATTATTAATCCACAAGATTTTAGCAAGTTTTTACCAAAAAATGCGGTACATCAAAATATTGCAATCCAAACTTCTGAATTACACAATAAAAAATTAGAATCTACAAAATTCTCTGAAAACTCTTTGGTTGTAGCGTTGGATCAAATTACGGACCCCCAAAACTTAGGATCTATTCTACGTAACGCTGCTTCTTTTGGTGTAGATGCTATTATAATTCCCGAGGATAATGCCATTCACGAAAGTGGAGCAGTTGCCAAGGCTGCTTCAGGAGCTCTGGAATTGGTAAATATATACAAAGTAAAGAACATGGTCCAAGCAATAAAATACTTAAAAAAGATTGGATTTTGGATAACAGCTCTTGATGGCAAAGCGCTCGAAGCCCTTGGCCAAAAACATTGCGCTAATAAGAGTTGCTTGGTGCTAGGAGCAGAAGGAAGTGGAATAAGAAGGCTAGTACTTGAAAATTGTGACATGAAGGCCAAAATAGATATTGCTCCTGTCATGGAGAGCTTGAACGTTGCGGCTACTTCAGCAATATGCTTTTACGAAGCTAGTAAATCAAGGCACAAATAGTGAAAGCAAGATCGCGGGATTATATCTTGTTATGCGCTTTATGAAATAAATTTAAATGATAATTTAACATCACTGAATGCTTAAAATCACAAAGATCTATTTATTATTGATGAATATAAAGCTACAAAATAATATAATGAGTAACAAGCACTTAAAAAATTGGTAATAAGATGGGTGAGGAAATAACGGAAGATGGTTTTGTACCTGATGAGGAAGGTGGATCTGATAAAAATCCTAATGAGATTGGGGGTGATTTATCTGCATTTTTTGAAGCATTTTGGGGTATTTTTAGTATAGATCCGACGCCCACAATTAAAGAAAAAGGTAGTATGACGCCTGCAGTATTTGCAGAGCTTGCACAGAAACAGTCAGCGCCACCCCCTAGCAGCACTTCTAATACCGCCCTAGAAGCTACTCCATTCAGTAACAGTCATATTACAAGCGAGTCTCTTAAATTAACAAAAAAAATACAAGAGAATCTCATAGCCCGCACTTCTGTTCATATAGGCTGGAAAGATGACGCGCAGAATACACACAAAAAAATAGCTATTTTATTCGATCAACAAAAGCAAGAAATATGTAAATTAGAGCAAAAAACTTCTACGCGTCCTATAAACCCCAATAATGGATTAAGCATTAGCTAAGCAACAGTTCATTTTAACTTTAGGTTTATTAGTTTTCATTGAATAAGCAACTAGAGTAGCCATGATATGAACTAAAAAATTCCACATAGATCTATGCCTAGTGTGCTCCATTTCAAATTTATTTTTTAGATAATCAAATACCGTTTCAATGATCGATCTTTTTTTGAGCATCTGTTTCTCGAATAATATCATTGGCATATTTTTCATAGTCTTTTTAATTCCAGTTACAAGCTTCAATTCCCTAGAATATAAGCTATTAAAGAGCTCCGATTTTATATATCCCTTATCACCAAATAATAAGCCGGTTAGATGATGGACTAACTTTGGTACTGGAACTCTATCATCTACATTACCCTCTGTAAGATTTGCTGAGTGGATTTGTCCAAGTTCATTAATGACAATGTGAAGTTTGAATCCATAGAACCAATCTTTGGTGGTCTTACCTAGTTTTGCAAAGCCCTTAAACACCTTATTACTCCTGATTCTTTTGTTATGACAAACATTAATTGAAGTAGCATCAATAAAGCTAATACCAGTCTTTTTAGATAATGATATGAGCCAGTTCAATAACATTTCTAAGTACATTAGGATTCTGGGTTTGAGAGCGACAAATCTCTCGTAAGAAACTAACCTTGGAAACTCTCCTTTGTATAATTGTAAATATGAGTTATAAAAATATTTAAAGTTTTTGCACGGAGATTGTTGATAAAGCAGGAGGATAGTTATGATTTTTTGGTTAGTCATTTGTGATACTCTAGTTGGTTTGATTAACTTTTGGTTCTGTGTAAGTAGATGACTACTGATAAATAAATCTGTAGCTTTACAAAAATCATCTATAAAAACAAAT
>CAYGNF010000071.1:0-2431 GCA_964351245.1 uncultured Rickettsiaceae bacterium
TTTAGGCGCAAATGCTACTGTACAAAATACTTTTTTTGAAGGTCCCGCTACTCTTAATGTAAATTCCAGAACTCTCACCTCTAATATTGATTTTGCAGGTAATGGTGGGACTATTTCTCTTAGCGGGGGTACTATAGCAGGCTCTGTATCCTCAAGTAGTAACGGCGGTACTCGCACTATTAAGACTGCAGGTAGTATTAGTACTATAACAGGGGATATTGGATCTACTTCTTTAGATATTGCAAATGTTGCTCCTATTAATTTCTTTGGCTCTAATATTAATATAGTAGGTACTCTAAATACTGATTCCGGAGGTGATGTTTTATTTTCTGCTAATGGTGCAAATATTTCTGGTAAATTTGGAGATACTAATAGGATAGGTAACTTCTTTGGCCTTAGTGGTAATACTTACAATCTTTCTGATATAGATATTTCTACTGTTTATATGGGTGGATTTAATGTAGGCGCAGCCCCTATTTGGAATATATCTAATTCTAGTTCTATTTCTACATCAAGCAAATTAGATGCTACAAAGATAGTACTTAATAATGGAGCTACTCTTACTCTCTTAGATAATACAGCTATCACTGCTTCTATTACAGGCGCAGGAAATGGAGATGGGGTGCTTATACTTCAACCAAGTAATAGTAATATTATCAGTCTTTCTGGTGTGATAGGTAATGATACTGGTAATAGAATTGGCTCTATTAATATGGACTCAGGAGATGTATATATTACAAATGATGTTTACTCAGATATTACCTTTTTGTCCAAAGATACAAGTCTTTATACTCCAGATATTAAAATAAAAGGCAATATTGATTTTGTAGGTAAGGACGGGCTTATTGAATCTTTGGACGGTATTACTGTTGATGGCAATATTATTTCTACGGGAAGTGATAATAACTCACCTAATGGTAATCTTACACTCGCAGAAACTTCGGTGCTGAAGATAGTAGGGCTAGATGGGGCTCCTTTATCTAATATAATATTACAGAGCGCCTCTAATACTACAGCTACTTCTATAGTAGCAGATCAATTAATTCTACAATCAGATGCTGTACTAAATCTTACATCTAATATGAAGGTCAATAATATAGATGCAGCCGGAACTACTATTAACCTTGGGGGTGATGTAGAGAATTTTAATGGAGATGCAAATGGAACGTTACTTACTTTTACGGCGCCTGCTTCTTTGTATCTTAACGGCAAGACATTTAAGGGGATAGTTGATTGCGGTGGTTATAATATATCTATAGATTATGCTGGTGGAACAATTGGACAATTAATCAATGCATCTGCTTCTGCTACTATTCCTATTACTGTAGAGCTTGCTGGGCATACTATACCTGCTACTGCTTCTGCTCCTCTATACCAAGTAACTTATGATGGAAATACTGACTCAACTCTCACTATAGAGGGCTCTATGATGCGTATAGATTATACATCTAATACTGCTTTGTTAGATGATATAGGTAAGATTAATATAACAAATACAGGTACCACAACTGTCCAGGGCAAAATTGGAGTACAAAATAGTTTAAATGAAGTGAAATGGTTAGATAACCAGGAGCTTAAACTTCAAAATGCATCAATATATGCCACTAATATAAAAGGATCTGGCAGTAATTCTAGTATCATATCAAGTGGTACAGATATTTTATCTGGTACTATAACAGATGCAAGTACCACGATAAATAAGAATTCAAGTCTGACTCTTAAAAATAATACTATATATAATTCTACTATAGACGGCCAAAGCGATAATGTAGGTACTCTTACTCTAGATCCAGGCTCTGGTAATACGATAGATTTAAACGAAACAATAGGTTCTAAATATAATATTTATAATACTTACGTAAAAGAAGGTATTATAAATATTAATAAGAATATCTCCTCTTATATTGAGTATAAAACAAATAATGTAATACTTAATTTAGAAGGAGGTGTAATAAAAGGCTCTATAGATTTTGAGAATAAAGATAATAATATTTTATATATAAAAGGAGGTACTGTAGAAGGAGATATATTCTCATCTTCACTTGTTTCTTCCTCATATAATGGAGAGGTCAAAATATCCGGCATATCTTCTTTAGAGACTATAGGTAAGGCCGCAAACCCTCTTGCAACACTAACTATTGAAGATAATTCTGAACTTACTATATCAAAAATAGCTAATGTAGGTAATATTATTCTAGAAGGCTCTAGTAAGCTTACAGCAAATAATATAGTAAACTCAGATAATATCTCTATAGGATCTGGAATATTTCAAACACAGGGAGATATTAGTGCTATTAGCGCCGGTACTACTAATATAAAATTCACAGGTAATGGGAGCATCATAGTAGGAGATAATGGATCGAGTGGTATATATGGTAACATTAATTTTGTAGGCAATGATGCAACTGTAGTAATGTCGGCTATTTTAGGA
>CAYGNF010000072.1:0-2416 GCA_964351245.1 uncultured Rickettsiaceae bacterium
CCCTAAGAGCAAGGAGTCTATCAAATTCTTCGGGATTTTCTCTAGCTTTTTTAATATCTATCACTTTTTTCTCTCGATTTTTTTGGCAATAATGATAGTTAGTTCATACAAAAAAATTAACGGGAAAGCAAGCAAAAGCTGACTCAAAACATCCGGAGGCGTTATAATTGCTGCAATGATAAATATTGCTACTATCGCTAATCTTCTGTACTGACTTAAATCATCAACTTTTAATACATTACCATATACTCCAGCTAAAAGTATTACAGGGAGCTGAAAGGCTATGCCAAAACTCAAGACAAGATTTGAGAATAATGATATATATTCACTAATTTTAGCTTGCAGCACCAGAGAATGATGAGTTTTAGATTGTTCAAAACTTAAAAAAAATTGAAATGCTTTGGGCATTACAGCGAAATATACAAAAACCGCCCCTATAAAAAAAAGAATATTCGATGCTATAATTGCACTAACCATTATCATTTTTTCTCTTTTAAGCAATCCGGGCTCAATGAATTTATATATCTGAAAGGACATAACGGGGATAGATAAGAGAAGAGCGAACTTGGTAGATAGTTCGAGCTGAGAAATAAATGCTTCGGTGAGATTTGTGTATATGAATCTTATAGACTCATTATCAGAGGAGGTCAGAGGCGATGCTACGATCTCATAAATCATATCATAAAAAATATAAGATATTATAGCTGTTATTATATAAAAACTGACCACAAAGATTACTCTTTTCCTTAACTCCACAATATGCTTAATAAAACTCTGCTTAGAATCAAGTATGTCTTTAGGCATCTGTGTAATCCTTTATATTCTAGTAAGCACATAGTTATTCGTGATCATATACACCCCATAGATTTTCTCTTTGTGTCCAACCTGTATATTCCATGCACTTGATTTTACACCAGGACTTTGAGCACTTAATCAAATTGCAGCATAAATATGGTTCAAGTTTTGCAACGATATGAGATTTTGTATTGTCATGAATATATAGTAATTCTTGATTCTTACTTTTTAGCATAACGGATCTTTTGCCAGATAAAATACTAGAATGTATCCATCCCTCATCTCCGTTAATATCCCGAATTTTGCGCCACTGCTCATATTCTGCGATAATTTCAATTGGGACTCCTTTATACTGATATAAAAACATCAAGGAGTAATTGATTCCTGGCCCTTTTCTTGTATTGGCTTCAGACGATTTGATTGATGCAAACCTAGGTAATATTGGCTTTTTTTCAGCGCTAGCACTATGAGCTAATATAACAAATATCAATATAGATACAAGAATTTTAGGCATTGTTATTTATTCGAGTTGGTTTGATTAAAATAGCGCATATACACATTATTACAGATAACCAAATCACTCTAATGGCTGGCTGGTAGGTGATTTGCACAGAAATAGCATCCCCCATTATATTGTTGATAACGCAATACCAATCCGAGGTCATTCTACTATATATTATAGACACTTTACTTGAGAAAGAACGTTCTATTGGATAATATCGTAATTCGGGCGTCAATTTCAATATTTTATTTTTATCCGTGAGTTTGATGGTAGCCTGCTGATTAAGATAATTGACCCCATTTCCATACTTAATGCTACTTAGCTCAACTTCTGTATTTTGATTGAATTGCTTCGGCTGATTAATGTCCAAAGCCATCACTTTTGTTTCTAGAAAATTATTATTATAAGTAACCGCAGCTATAAATATACCAAGAGATATATGGCCAAGAATCATACTTAATTTTTTTGCTGTGATTTGATGGTGCATTAATTGTTTAATTAAGATAAAAATAGATGAGTTAATTATTATTGCAGCAGAGTAATAAGCAAAAGCCATGAGATAAGAACAAAGAAAAAATATTTTTGTTAGGGCTAGTATAGGCAGATTTATGACGATAGTTTTTATAATAGCAGCTTTGTTGCTTTGGAAATAGACAATTCCAGATATAAGGGACGCAAAGATCATGACTGGAAGCAATGTAGCATGAAAAAATCGGGGTTGGACCTCTATTTCGCCCCTCCAGATTACTGGCACAATTATTGATATTAAGATTATAAGCACCGCTATTGCCCAAGAATAATTGTTCAGTCTGATAAATTTATTAGCATCAGATAACGATCTAAGATTCATATAGAATAATATAGGCATAAGTGAGGCAATACCAATAATCAGAATATAATAGGACCCCTTAGCTTCAGCAAAGCTGTGTACAGAGATTAATATCCCACTGCGAATTGCATAAGTACCGAGTAAAATTGATGCCGCTGGCAAAAGACCTAGAAATTTCGTAAGCAATGATTCGGGCCTAGAAATAAGATTGTGATGGTATAAAAATGTGAATATCCATGTAACAAGAGATATATTTTCAGAAATTTTGAATTAAGAGTTGAAAATAGTTT
>CAYGNF010000073.1:0-2384 GCA_964351245.1 uncultured Rickettsiaceae bacterium
AAAATTCTCTCTCTTTTAAAGAGATTTTTGGTCTACCCAATGGGGGCACTTCATTAACTCATCATCATGAATAGCCATTGGCACTCCATCTTTAGATAAAAAAATATCCAACTCAATTGCATCTGCTCCTTCTTCTAAACCTTGTCTAAAAGAAGCAATTGTATTTTCTGGGGGGTATTTGTAGGTAACTTGATACAATTTTCTTCTAAAATATTTTGTGGCACAACCATCCCCGCCAACTTACCTTGACCATAACAACTTTGCCATAAAGCTTCTTGTGGATTTGTATATTTACTTGTCGGACCTTTTCCTCGGTGAGCAACTAATATAATTTTTTTCATTTACTTTAAATATTTTTATCTAGATTAGACCGGGTTACAGTGGTTTTGGCTACTCCTCCGAGTCTATCATTTTCTTTGTGTAAGTATGATATTAAGAATTAATAATTGGTCTAAATGTACCACGCCCTTCTCCAGAAGGATATTTTCTCAAATTTTGTTTTTAAGACTATATAGTTCTTCTTCAGAGATTCCTGTAATTTGCATTATTAAAGAATCTGATAGTTTTTGCTTTATCATATTTATTACTGTCATTTTGACACCTTCTTCTCTACCTTCTTCTCTACCTTGTTCTATTCCTATCTCTATACCTTTTGCAATACCTTTTCTTTCGGAGTGTAAAATAGCATTTGCCTCATCTCGGAGCCATTTAAGCCTATCCTCGTATGCATCTCTCTCTTCAGCCGAAAAATTCATGATGTTAAGCACATTTATTGCTTTTTTGAGGTCTGGGTTATTCAATTCTTTAGGTAAATTATCTCCAATGAGTAAGTCGTTCCGGGTGAGAAATGCAGCCCACACATCAAGAGCGCTCTTGACTTTAGCTACAATCTCAGTCAGATTTTCGTTGGCATTATCGCTAAACTTTGTAAGTTCTATAGTATGTAATTCTAAATCCTTGAAATATAATATTCCTGTCTCTTTTTCAACAATATGAAACACATTGTGATATCTGGTGGCTTCTGGTATAGAAGTAAAATTAAGTATGTGAATACCTATTGCTTTTTCTAACTGAGAATAATCTTCAGCTACTTTTAACTGCTCTGTATATATTTTAGCCCAGTAATATAGCGCTCTTTTATCATAGTCAGCATTATCGGTAATTTGGATTTCTATATTAAATCTTTTGCCGTCTTGATTAGTAGCTTTAATGTCTAATATCGAAAGCTTATCTGACTTAAAGTGTTTAGGGTTATATGGATTAAGTAAAGTAACATCTGATACTTGATCCTCCTGCCCTACAATAGAATTAATTAAGGCTATCAACAAATCTTTATTTTCTTCAACACCAAAGATTTTTTTGAATGCTATATCTACTCTTGGATTTATTGTTGCCATAAATTTAATTATATTTTTAACTTGTAACCATTACTTTTACGCAAGTTGCGATAGGGTATTTATCTTTTTGTAGGCGTATATTTGCTTCAAAATAGCTTAAACTATTCCCCAAACCTTCTGTAATAATTTTTCCGTCTACAAAATACGCCATTAAATTATAAAATATCATCACATATTCATCGAAACCATTGTCACGTATTATTCTTATATATTCTATTATTTGAGGAATCGAGTGAAAATTAATCAAAGATCTAGTTTCTGATAGCTTTATTATTTCTTCGCTACTCACAAGTCTTTCTAATTGATCTATAACATTTAGCATATGAGTATCGGGTTTATTATTTTGATACATCTTAAATTGTATATTTAAAAATTCTGCTAAATTGTTTTCAAGAAGCTCGGGTTTAATTCTCCAGTAGTACCCTTCTAAATCTTCCCTAAAATCGTAACAATCTAGATTTAGCTCTTCTTTTAATTTATCAGTAATTTTATCAAGCGTGATGTCAGGATATTTTATCCTTCCTTTATCAACAACAATCTCTTTTACTATACCGGTAGCTAAATATGTTCCCATAAAATATTAATCCTAAATCTTGAGTATTACATAAAACCAAAGTTCAACAAGTATGATTATAGCAGATAGAAGATTTTTTCACAAAGTTTTTTCACTACCAATTGGAGCAGTGTGAAGGTAAAGGCCATTTGCCTCCACTTCTTCTGAAACTGGAAAATCTTTTATCTTTTTCTCGTACTCAGGTTGGCAATCGCCTAAGGATAATTTTGAATATATCTCAAGTAATTGAGGACTCTCATGACCCGAGTAAGGCTGGATCAATGCGTCATCTACGCCTTTTTTCTTCATCCAACTAAAAAGAAAGTGTCTTAGTTTATGAGGGGATATTGAGTGATCTATACCAGCTTCCTTTGTGTATTTCATTAGGATTTTTCTGATCCCTCGATCTGAATATGGCTTCTTCCAACTAGATT
>CAYGNF010000074.1:0-2376 GCA_964351245.1 uncultured Rickettsiaceae bacterium
AGTAATACTTCAAGTAGAGGGCCTCTACTAAGAGGCTTTCTTGCATTTCTGATAATCCAAATTCGTATGATAATATGATAGGTAATTTATAATATCTATAAGATTAAGTCTTGATTTGTACATTATTTTAGTTGTTAATTATTTCTTTTAGCCAAAGTTTTTTTAAAAACTCCTCTACAGGTAAAATCAATATCTCCTTGGTATCTTTTATTAATAATTTTCTAGGTTGAGGCTCAAGGCAAACTATATAACCTATAGATAATTTATGCTCTTCCATAAATGCCTTTATTGGCTTTAATTCAGTTTTGTGAATAGTTTTTGATATTTTAACCTCTATTGGTATTGGGATAGAGATTCCATCAGATAAAATAAAATCTACCTCAAGGCCACTATTAGTTCTCCAATAAAACAAGTTATAATCCGAATCGTTTAAACCAATATATGAAATTAATTCCATTAATATGTAATTCTGAAGCGCCCTACCTGCATCTGCTCCTGTAAGCTCTAAATAGTTTTTTTTAGACAATCGAGATGCAATCCCGACATCAAAATAATAAAATTTAGGTGTATGTGAAATGATCGCCCTACTAACTTTTTTTGTATATGGATATATTAAATACCCTACTAATGTATCAACTAGTATCTGATAATATTCCTTAATAGTCTTTGAATCTATTCCAACTTCTCTAGCAATATTGGTATAATTCAATATTTCACCATAAGAAAACCTTGTGCTATCAAGAAATCTGCTGAAGGCAGTAATATTACGAACATAACTCTCTGCTCTTATTTCATTAGTAAGATAATCTTCTATATAAGATTGTAATAATTTACGTGGATTTCTACTAATAAAGTGAGCAGGTATTAGACCTTGATTAAATATTTTTAAAAGATCAAACTCCTCTCTATATTCAGGATATATTAAAGGATAGAAATTATACTTAATTGCCCTACCACCAAGCAAATTAGTGCCTTCCTTTTTTAGTCTACGGCTACTTGAACCGCATAAAATAAAAGTAGCATTTGTGTTTTCAATTAACCAATGAATTTCATCTAATAATGAAGGGACTTTCTGTACTTCATCAATTATTATAGGGAATTTTATCTTATCTTTCGGTAATGCTAATATTTCCTCTCTTAGCAAAGATGGTTGCTTACTATATCTAAAAAATAGCTCTGTCTTGAGTAAATCTATATAAAGTGAATCAGTAAATTGATTTTTTAAGAAAGTAGATTTACCAGTCTTACGGGCTCCCCATAAAAATACAGATTGCCCTATTTCAATTTCTAATTTTAAGTATCTATTATATTTATGCATAGTTATTGTCTATATCAGGATATTACTCCGTAATTATACAATAAATATAGAACATACTCCATATTTATTTATCGCTGAATGTTTGCGACTTTTCGCAATCGGTGTTCATTTTCATAGCAATACGGACTCAACTCTTCTTTAATAATAATTTCAAGCAATAACAACGAGGATTCAAATAAGTTGATGGAAGAAATGATAAAGTGGGTATCTCAACCAAAAGAAAGAGATCTAGATCAATCAGGAAAAACACTATATGCGTGTAATAGGAAACTATGCGATGAAGAACGAGTACGTCAATAGTATGAATGTTTATCTTTGATTGAAGTGTAGTGTTTTAGTGCTCAGTGATGTAGTGCTAGGGATATAGTGTTTGTACTTGCATAGCGAGCTTGGCAGCGACTTACTCTCCCATGCCTTATGACATAGTACCATTAGCGCAGTAGGGTTTCACTTTCGAATTCGGAATGGGATCGAGTGTTTCACCTACGCTATAACCACCAAGCTTGATACGCAAGCACGTATCTAAGAATTAGTATAGCAAGAATAGTGATGAAGACAAATATAAGTTTTACTAGTTGCAAGCTTTTTGAATTTATAAAAATAAAAAGAGTTTTTTTAAATTTACTGTTAATTCAAGTGCAGCTTAAAACTAATCTTTATAAAAAAGATAGAATTAATACTGTATGCAGATTGCTCAGTGTAAAATAAATCAATCGGGTTATTAGTACTAGTTAGCTCCATGCGTTACCGCACTTCCACACCTAGCCTATCAACGTGATGGTCTATCACGACCCTAATGGGGAAATCTAGTTTTGAGTTGGGTTTCCCGCTTAGATGCGTTCAGCGGTTATCCCTTCCATACTTAGCTACCCAGCCGTGCCGCTGGCGCGACAACTGGTCCACCAGAGGTATGTCCACCTCGGTCCTCTCGTACTAAAGGCAGATCCTCTCAAATTTCCAACACCCACGGCAGATAGGAACCGAACTGTCTCACGACGTTCTGAACCCAGCTCACGTACCACTTTAAACGGCGAACAGCCGTACCCTTGGGACCTTCT
>CAYGNF010000075.1:0-2324 GCA_964351245.1 uncultured Rickettsiaceae bacterium
TCCCCGACTTTGTTTGGTGTATTTTTTGATACTATTATTTCAATTTTTTGATTAATGAGATATGCAAATAAATCGCTAATGATCCAATTTGCAGATAGTTTTGCATCCTGACTTTCTTTGCATGTTTTTTCAAAATAATCAGATATATCATCGTCTGATGACATCAAACTTGCGTCATACGATGACAGTCCATACTCAGTAATATATCTTAATAGCTTTTGATCTGGCAGTTCTGGTAGAGTCGCTTTGATAGCATTTATGTAATCATCGGATATTTCAAGTGGTAGCAAATCTGGATCCGGGAAATATCTATAATCTATCGCATTCTCTTTGGATCTCATTAATTTTGTTGTACCATCATCAGCATCGAATAATCTTGTTTCCTGAGAGATGATTCCTCCAGTTTCTAGAATTTCTACTTGTCTTGCAGCCTCAAATTCTATTGCCTTCATTACATTCTTTATCGAATTAACGTTTTTAATCTCACATCTTGTGCCAAAAGCCTCAGAAGCTCTTCTTACAGATATATTTGCATCTACTCTGAAGGATCCCTGTTCCATATTACCATCACAAGAGCCTATAGCCCTTAGAATCGACCTAAGTTTTTTGATATATTCTCCGGCTTCAAAAGGGGAACGCATATCTGGCTCTGATACTATTTCCATCAATCCTATACCGGCCCTGTTAAGATCTACAAAGGAATATTCAGGGGATTGGTCGTGTATACTTTTGCCTGCGTCTTGCTCTAGATGAATTTGATGAATGCGTATTTTTTTGCAATCACCTAATTCATTTTGAATTTCCAACAACCCCCCACGAACTATTGGATGATAAAATTGAGAGATTTGATATCCTTGAGGAAGGTCCGCATAGAAATAATTTTTTCTATCAAAAATGGATTTTTTATTTATGTTACCACCAAGAGCAAGTCCAGTTTTTACAGCCTGTTCAACGCAAAATTTATTTAGTAATGGCAACATACCCGGAAAAGATGCATCAAATAAAGCCACATTTGTATTTGGAGAAGAGCCGTATGTAGCAGGAGCACTAGAGAATAGTTTAGACTCAGAGCTTACTTGTGCGTGTACCTCAAGCCCAATCACATATTCCCAGATCCCAGTTTTTCCTTGTATTGTACTCATGATCTAGAACCCCCTTGGATTTAAATCAAGCGATAAAGTATTTTCTATGTATTTGCCTAATCTTAGCATAGTTTTTTCATCATAGTTTTTTGATATTATCTGCATCCCTAGGGGCAAGCCATTGCTAGAAAATCCGGAGGGCACAGACATTGCAGGCAATCCAGCAAGACTTGCAGGTATTGTGAATATATCGTTGAGATACATGGTTACAGGATCCATCTCATCCTGAGTTAAGGCAAATGCAGGAGTAGGGGCTGTAGGTATCAACACAGCATCACAATTTTCAAATGCTCGTGTAAAATCTGATTTAATTTTTTGACGAATTTTTTGAGCTTTTTGATAATATGCATCCATAAAGCCAGCCGATAATACGTGAGTACCTATCATGATCCTTCTTTTAACTTCGGGGCCAAAACCTTCTGATCGTGTAAATTCATATAATTCATCGAGCGAGGATACATCTTTCGGGGTTCTGTATCCATATCTTACTCCATCATATCTTGCAAGGTTCGAAGAAGCCTCTGCAGATGCTAATACATAATATGTAGCAACTGCATATTTTGCATTAGGCATAGATACATCAATAATTTCTACATTATTTTTTTTGAATAAATCAATAATATTTTCCCACATGTTTATGATATCAGGGTCTATTCCATCATAAGACATAATATCTCTGGGAATACCGACCTTCATACCCTTAACCGAACCCTCAATCTCTGCGCGTATCTGTGGTACTGGTTTTTGTGCAGAAGTGTAGTCTTTTTCGTCAAAGCCCATTATGTGATCTAATATCAGAGCTGCATCCTCACAATTTCTTGTAAAAATACCCGCTTGATCAAGGGAGCTTGCAAAGGATACCATGCCATATCTAGAGCATCTACCATAAGTAGGCTTTACCCCCACTACTCCTGTAAAAGATGCTGGCTGCCTTATGGATCCTCCGGTATCACTACCTAGAGCCGCCATAGACATATAACTTGCTACGCATGCGCTAGAGCCCCCCGAAGAGCCTCCTGGCACTAATATTTTTTTCTCACCTATGGCTTTCCAAGGATTATGAACAGGACCAAAATAACTGGTTAAATTTCCTGAACCCATTGCAAACTCATCCATATTAGTTTTGCCAATAGAAATTGCACCAACATCTTTCAATCTTTGGGTGGTAGTAGATTCGTATGT
>CAYGNF010000076.1:0-2293 GCA_964351245.1 uncultured Rickettsiaceae bacterium
GTGTGTGCGATAGGCCTACTATAGATGCTTCATATTCTTCTTGCGACTCCAGAAAGGAACGATTCATACATTGCTTCATAATGTAAGATAATGAGACTTTTGAATAATAAGAGTGAAATTCTTCTGTAAATATATTTATGGATCTATTTTTTAGTCTGTCCATATCACTAATATTACTTGCTGTACAAGCAATCTTTGTTGCAGTTGCTCCTATAGAAAGGACTGGATTACTTGCAGATATATTCTTTGATGCAATACTTGATGTGAGTCTTGATATAAGGCTTTGTTCACTACTTTTTACACTAGATATTGTATTTGAAACTATCTGACGTTCAAAATTCTGGCAACCATAAGCACCAAGACTGTCTGCTGTACTAATCTCTGTAAGTGCCATTCTATTTTCTGATGTAGATAAAAAATTAAATATTCCAAATGTGACATCTTCTTTTAGTGTAGAAACACTATCTTGAGCAATATCTTTTGCAATAGATTTGATAATGTTATTTGTAAGTGTTCCAACAACAAGACGTCCTAAAATAGCCTTGCAAGTTTCCTTGATTATACTCATTTTGAGGGGCTGTACTACGGCATTCTTTGCGCCTTGCTTTATGGCTTCAGTCCCAAGTTGTACTGTAGTTTTTTGGGCCATTGTTCCTGTGCCTGGGGGGAAGTATTTTTCAAAGAATACTTCTGCTCTAATGGAGATTATAGTTATTGCCCAAGATATTGCTTTTTCAGTAAAATAATGCCCCCAGTTGAAAGGGAGACCTTCTGCTACTAATGAGGCTTTGTAGAAATCCATGCAGCCGTCAATGATAAAAGTCGCCGCTAAAGAAAATTGCCCTATCATTGCAAAACACATACCTATCCCTATCTGCAAATTGCCCAGTAATACTAATGCTAATACTGCTCCAGTATCTGGTTTACGCTCAACAGCTATCAGAAAAAATATATCTGTAAAGCCTTCGTCGTTTAGGGAGTCTACTAAAATCTCTTGGAATTTTTTTTCCATTTCAGATAAAACACCTTCTTCTTCAATTTCTTTAGCAACAATCCTACTTTTTAGAGGAGAATATATACTATCATCAAAGTGATAAGATGGGGTTTGTAGAAATTCTTTAATAGGCATAGTCCTTGAAATATCTATTTCCATTCCATTTTTTCGAGCATTCTCTATAACTTTAACTTGCTTTTCTATTTGCTTTGCTATTGCTTTATAAGTTTTCATATGAGCAAGAATTTGGATAGTAGTGTGAGCATCTTGATCTTGGGCGCTGGGATTTAGTATTTGACATACTTCTTCCAAAGGAAGTAATTGAGAGCTTATTACTTCATATGCATCTATCATTAGTGCTGTAGAATGTTCATAAAGACCACTAATTACATTATATTTTTTTGATGCTATTAATAAATGAATTTTAAGGAATAGAGTACGAGCTTCATTATATTTGACCCCAATATTAAAATTGCAATTCTGATGAAAGTGATAATGTTCTCTGGATGCTTCTATACGATTTGGATGATTTTGATTAGTGCGGACAACTTGGACATTTGCAAATTTTGTGCGTAGAAAATGATTTGTAAAGAAAGCAGGAGGATTATTTATTTCATTTTCTATATTTGATTCAAACTTATCATATTCTTTTAGATATAATTGTTTTTTTTCCTTAAATATTCTATCTGAAAGATCAGTTTGATTTTGCTCTTGAAGCTTCAGAAGAATTTTTAGTAATTGTATATTCTCTATATTTTGATTATTATGCGCCCCTCCTAGATGCGAATGAAGAGAATGAATGATTAAGTTATTAATATCATAATTATTTAGAGATTCTTGTCGTAAATCCGTAGCTTCGATCTTCATCTGAGCAAGAGAGCTATATCTTGCTTCTTCTGCTCTATTGCTAAATTGATATTTCTGCTGGAGGATTCCTATAGTCCTATTATTTAAATATTGTTTTAGGTTTTCTTGCTCTGCTTTATCTATTTGATTTATAAAGCCCGCAGCAGGAGTGTCTTCAATTTGCATTGCAAATTTAGTCACTCCATCTTTTGATACAACTTCTATGTTAATTAAAAATAAATCACATACAGCCTGCAATATGTCTGAATCTTTAGGAAGATGTAGTTGATGATTATCCGTAATGCCCCCCAAAAAATGGACCATGTTAAGAGAGAGAATTTTATGATAAAAAGATCGTAAAATAAAAAAAGGTTCCAATGAAGAAAAATAGAGATATAATGGAATTTTGTGTATGGAGATGTAAGTAAAAGATTAGGTGGCGTATTCGCAAGT
>CAYGNF010000077.1:0-2127 GCA_964351245.1 uncultured Rickettsiaceae bacterium
CCCTGTCCTTTGCGTCCATTCTCTCTAGAAGATGATCTGCTTTTTCCTGGGTAAGCTCTTGATATTCTTGTTTGGGTTTTAGGAATGCGAATAAAATGCTTATAATTAGTAACAATAAGTAAGCGATTTTGAATTGTAGTGATAATGAATCAGTGCCTAAGTCTGGAGATATATATTGTTGATAATAAGTGCTAGTAACTGCTACACCCAGTGTAATAGTAAATATAGCCCATCTCCAGCTTATGATAGTAGATAGCATTATTATATTTACCATGAAGGCCATAAACTGGATTCCTGCAAACTTGCTGATTAATACCATAAAAAAACTGAAGCATATTACTACAGGGAGTATAATTAAATTCCAGACTGCTGATATTAAGTCAATTGTTTTCCATTGTGGTAGCCATAAAGGATAGCTAATAAGAATAGTAGAACTGAAAAGAATGATTGGATAAAAAATATCTATCAAATATTTGTAACAAAGTTGAGATTCCTTTGGCAGAGTATGAATACTCACAGATAGAGAAATCATTATAAAAATCCCTAAAATTGAAATTAAACCATCGCCTCTAGGGCAGTTTTTTCTACAAATATCAAGAATATTGAAATTTTTGATACTAGACAATAATTTTTTTATTCTCTTTTTTCTTTCATTGCGAATAGCAATTACTGGGCGATAATCTTTTATTCCAACCCATCCCCCCTGCTGCTTTAATAGATAATGGCTTCCCATTAGGAGTATGAAATTAGCAAACATGCCTAAAGGAACGCTATTAACAGTTTTAATTTGTAGTAAATAATCCCATGTGATTACGGTTATAAGCCCAGCACTCATACCTATTAACACTGATTTTTCAGTGCTTCTAAAGCCTAATATCGTCATAATGAAAGGTACTGTTACAATCGGCATATAGAAAGAATAAGTCACAATAATCAGCTCTAGTAAACTATTACCACGTAACGACAATATTAGGGATAATGACCCTATACATAATGCTACAATACGAGCAGTCAAAAGCTCATTTTTTATAAACCTGATCTTTAATGTCTTAATGACATCATGAGTTAATATTACAGCAGAAGAATTTATAAAAGAATCTACTGTAGACATTATCATTGCCATAATACCAGCTAGAACTATGCCTTTATATCCTGCAATAAATGAATAATCTGAAACAATGTGCCTTATTATATCATTGGATCCAATATTGGGATGAATCGCTAGCATTAATACACCTATCCAGCTCACTATCAGCACTAAAAATAAACAAGTAATAGAAGCAATAGTGAAGGAATTGTTTACTTGCTTTACGTTACTTGCCATTGCGATCCTTTGAAAAATAGCTGGATTAAATGCTGGAATAGTAAAAAAGAGAGCTATAAAAAGATAATATAATGATTTTGTATTAGAAAAGTCAAAAACTTCTTTGTAATCAAATTTTGCATCATTAGTAATGATATTTGTAACATCATGAATACTGTCTAAACTACTAAAAAGCATATAGGCTATTAGTGGTATCACAGTACCAAAAGTAATAAACTGTATTATATCTGTAAAAGTTACGGACTTTATTCCTCCAAAACTTGAATAAAGAGTCACTACTACGGCTGCAGATATTATGCCGTAAACACCAGGCAGATCTAGCGCATACTCAAAAATAGATCCCGCTAGTTTAAACTGGGTTGCAATGATACCGCAAACTCCTACAAGCCCTGAGATAGCAGTAACTATACGTACTCTATCTCCATATAATTCTCCCATGGCTTCAGCGATAGAGATTTTGCCTAAAAATTCTTGCATACGAGGGGCAAATAATGCACCAATCAAAAATAAGCTTAGAAAATCCCCTAATACAACAACCCATATAAAATTTAAACCATTAGAATATGCTTCAGTAATGCCTAAAAATATGTAATTACCACTGACCCAAGTAGCCACAATGGTTGCTGCTATAGTTGCAGTTGAAAATTTTCTGTCTCCGATAGCATAGACGGTAATGTCATATATCTTACGGCTAGACCACAATCCCAAAGCAAGGTTGGCTGCTAAAAACCCAATAAAAATAGCGGCGTCTAAGCTACTTATATCAAAACTCATATATTCTCTCTATTATTTACTATATTATT
>CAYGNF010000078.1:0-2119 GCA_964351245.1 uncultured Rickettsiaceae bacterium
GTTATTCTATAGATAAACTATCTACCTACTACTACCTAAATAATCTTTCAAATTCATCTTTTGCTTTATAGCTCACACCTTCTATATCCTGATAGGATGCTTTTTCTAATTTTAGCGCCTTTACGCTTTCAAAAAAATTATAGCGGAGCTTCTCCGGCTCATTCATCATTTTGCGCATTTGAGAGATTTCTTGTTGATAATCTTTATTATAAGAAAAAAAAGTACCAAGACTCTCAGCCCATTCATAATATTCTTCTGCTTTCTTCATCTCTCCCGCCCAGGCGGCTATTAAAACTGGCACCTTTATACTAAGTACATTAATAAACCCCTTACTCCATTCTTTAAATTTTATGTAAGAGTTAAATATATCATCTAAAGATATTGGCCCTTCTGTTTTAATAAAAAACTCGTTTTTTTCATAATTAATTGACTCTTCAATAACTTCCTCCGGCCATTCATTTGTAACAGGCCTAAATTTTGTGCTATAAGAAATACTGAATCCTGTTTTTACTTCATATTCACACATTGATGATGCATATAAATGAGGTAAAAAGCCTGCTCCCATATGGTTATATGTTACAAAAACAACACCAATATAAAAGGGTCCGACTAATCTTCCTATTTCTTTACTGTCTACCAAAGACATATCTGGAAAATATTTTAACCAGTTATTAATAAATTCTCTTTTTTCTTTAGGGGTGAATTTAAACTTTTTGTCAAATATACCTTTTTCATTTTTTTCTCTTAGTTCTGCTCGGTTTTTCTTAGCAAATTCATCGTAAAGAGGTGTTGGACTAACATAAATTTGGTTATTATTTTCCATAAATTTTTACTTGTTAGGTTTGGTGATTATATGCTTAACTCCCCCACTAGCTGACGGTTTTACTTCTTTATATTCAACATAGTTAGTAGGATTGTTAGGTATATTATTATGTATTCTATAAATTTGATTCATCTCAAACCCTTGCTTGCCTGTTTTTATATCATAAACTGTATCATATTTTGTGGTTACTATATCTATAATAGCACTGCCACTTATAGGCATGCCTACTTTCCAAGGCTCGTGATTTATCACCCTATGCTCTAGCAAAAATCTTTTATCATTACATTTTTTCTGATAATCTTCCAGATATGCTTGAACCGCTCTATGTTTGACTGTTCCTTCCTGAGGCTGAACATATCTAAAAATTCCATTATATTTCTCAAAATGCTTAGGAAAAATACTATCTACAAGATCGACAGTATGAAGCACTAAATGATCATCGTCAAGAGATTTAAGAACTAAGCATCTATCGTTCATATTTTCTAGAGCTGCATCATAAAATTCAGTTCTGGCTTGAAGTTTACTAGAAGATAGCGCGGAGGAATATAAGTTCCAGCTATTTGCAGCAGCGCCTGCTATATCTCCCGCTATCCGCTCTTCTTCTATTGCAGCTTCTATTCTATGTTTCTGCATATCAAGTTGATGTGAGAGTGATGATTGATCAAAAGCGCCCAGATTCAAATTCATCCAAAAATCTTCTGATATGGTTTGTTTATTTATTATTCTTTCTGGAATTATTCCAAGATTTTCAGCCTTGCGCGCTAGATCTATGGCCTCATTTACTGAGCTATATTGATTATAAGCTGTAGCAATCAGAACTCCTGCTAGCATAGCATTAGGACTTGCATTAAACGCTGCTACTCCAGCTCTCATCATGTTTTTTGCTCCGTGCAGAGCCATTGCCTCTATTACGGGAAAGCTAGCTGAAGATGAGTTTGAGGCAGCAAAGGATGATGCATTTGCTGAATCTACTCCAAAACCTATATTGTTACTGGATATGCTTTTAGGTGTATAAAAGCTCTTAACAGCGGGGTAGTTCTTCTCTACGTCAAATGCCGGCTGCGCACCCGGGGCAGAAAATATCGATGCTAAAAACTCGTTTGATGCATCATATATCTTCACAGCTTTATCAACTGGTCCATCATTGTTTTCCCGGCGCTTTACAGCTATTGCAGGTTCATATACCAGCTTTGTAGGCTTATTTGATGACTTTGCAGGCTCGCTTGGTTGCTCTTGCGTCCTGATGTTGATGAATGGGTCTGTTACCTGAGTACTATTATTTGCGGGGCTTCCAAA
>CAYGNF010000079.1:0-2045 GCA_964351245.1 uncultured Rickettsiaceae bacterium
GTTTTGCTGAACTGCTCTTTGATAATCTGCTGAACCCTACTTTGAAAAATGACACTAGTGTAAATAGATTTTTTAATAAACTCAGGATACTGTAAAAAGGGGATGATTTCTTGCCAGTAGCCGCTGCCAAGATTGGCCAATCATTGGGTACTTAGAATTCCATTTAGCTTGGAAGTCCAGCAGAGCCTCCAAGGCTTGCTCCTCATTGGCGGCCATATTACTCTCCTTCGAGGCCAAGTAAGGAATGATTAAGCTCTTCTATATTTAGGATGTGTTCTTGCTGATGATTCTGGAATATGGTTGTTGATGATTCATATTTATTTAACATATCAGAAAAGATTTTTGAGCCGGAGTTTTTAAGTATTTTCTGTATAGTTTCTGGTTTATTGAGTAATGGATTATCGTAGATAATATCTTTTACAAACCATATTCTTACTCCCTGATCTTCTAGTGAATTTTTGATATATTGCATTATTTCTCCTACAAACATACGATTTATAGCAATAGAAGTTTTATTTGGGGTATCTTTAAAAATATCTAATATAGTAGATGAGATTCCATCTATAAAATTCTGCTTTAAACTTATATTATTAGATATTTGACTTAACACTACTGCATCTTGGCTTGAGTAAATCCACCTCTGATCTAATTCTCTTTTTAAATCCATTTTTTGGGTTATATTTAATTTTATCTTATTTTGTTCTAAATCTAGTTGGATCTTATTTATTAATTCGCTAGATAAAGATTTTAGAAATTCTCTAGATAATGACTCATTTGATTGCGTAAGGGGGATTGATGCTTTAGTGGAATCGTTACTTATTTTATTATTTGGTATCATTAAAGATTCATTATCTTCTTCTGGGGTTTGTGTTTGTTTTTTGTCTCTTATAACTGGTTTTAGCTTTAATTTTGTAGCATTAGGATCAAAACTAGAATTCATGCCAAATAATGGCATTTTGACATCGTGATTCTCGTAAGGCTCTTGTTGATTATAAAACTTAAATATATATGATATTAGCTGTTTTGAGACAAATTCATGAGATTGCATATAAGTACCGTCATTTGATGTAACAGAGCCTATATTAATTTTTCCTTGTAATATTTCTGTAATCAGCAATTTAGATATAATAGATCCGTCAATCTCTCCTTTTTGAATATTTGTAATTCCAGAAGTTTTTGCTCCAAAATATTCTGCAAGTAAACGTGATGATTTAGAGGTTTTTATATTAAAGAACTTCGCAAAAGATTCAGTGAGTCTTGGAATAATTTCAGTAGATTCTATGTGATCCTTGTCAAAACTATCACTTGAAAGTCTGAGGGCTAGTTTTTCTGAGATTTGTTCCATCTCACTTACCTTTCTGGCAATTAATGAAAAATTCCTTACTATTTTTGCCTGACTAATACTATCTGCCATAGAAATAATACTGCTAAAGAAACTAAGCGCGCCGCCAAAAACAGGAACATAATTACTTGTCATTTTCATGACAGATCCAATCATTCCTATTCTACCTTGCTTTACATTTGCCACTATTTCTGTTTGTACAGCACATGCTGCAATAAAAGTAGCATTTAGATCTTTTGTAATAGAAAGATAGAAGCTTCTTGTATAATCAGATGACATAAGATTTTTTTCTAATGCTGATCTATGATTTGATATTTCTTTGTCAATAATTACTTGCTTTAATGTAGATAAAAAAGGAAGTAACTCATCAAATTCACGATTTCTAATATCTATATTATTCAAATCATTATTTAATCTTTCTATTTGACTATTATTTAATTGAAGATTTGCTCTTAATTCTGTGAGTTCTTTATTTGAAGATCCTTGCATCTCATTTTTAAGGAAATGGACTAATTCGTGATTGCTAAAATCATTCTTCAGATTATTATTATTCCTACTATCATTAGAAGAAGAATTATTCTGTAATTCTGCAAATCTATTCTTTAATTCTTCCATTTCTGTTTGCAATGAATCTATAGATGGTTTTAATGGACTATTTATATTATCTAGCTTTATTTTGCTGTCTCTTGCTTCTAATTCTTTT
>CAYGNF010000080.1:0-1820 GCA_964351245.1 uncultured Rickettsiaceae bacterium
GCATTGCTATGGATGAAGCTCTAAAATCCATTGAGCTGACAACGCCTGGGTATGCGGTTTTAGCGCAGCTAGAATTGGAGAGTGGCATATCAAATGCTGAGCTTGCCAGAAGGTCCTTTATTACCGCACAAACCATGCACGGTATTGTATCTAATTTAGACAACCGTGGACTTATCAAGAGAAAAAGCTCTAACTCGCATGGCAGGATTTTGCTACTTGAACTTACCAAGAAGGGGCGGAAAATCGTATCATCAGCTCATGAAATTATAAAGGTTGTGGAAGCACGTATGCTTTCTACTATAAAGGACGAGCATAAAATATTACTGGAAAGTCTTCTACTTGAATGCTTTAATAACTTGAATAATGATTAAGTTGGATTGAGACGAAATTGGCTTAGATGATTTTTACTAGAATTTTGATCTACGCAGCTTTGACATAAAGTCTTTTGTAGCATATTGCAAATCAAATTCCTTTTCTTCTGACTTTTGCCATAAAAAAATATAATATTCCCCCCTGTCTAAAGTAATATGCTTTCCATTTTTTACAGGAGTATTTGAAATCTTTATATTAGTTTCGTTCTGTAAAAAATTAGATAGCCCATTGAATTTAGAGTTTTTAAATCTGTATATCACAGATTCTATTTTTCCATTTTGGTTACTAGTAACTATTGCATATTTCCACTCTTGCGCCTCCTTGTTGTTTTTTGTATCAACAACGTAGTGGTCTTGATAATCTTCTACGTGAAAATTGCGATCGGTAGATTTTATTTGATAATTTTCTTTTAAATCACTTATTTTTGTTTCATTTAGATATATTTTTATTGGGTTCGGATTAGGTTGTGCAAAGATTTTCATATGAGTCATAAAAACTAGAATTAATGTTGTCAATTTTAATAATTTTACCATAATATATCAATTATATGTTATTGCAATCTGATAGCTTCTAGTTTGCCCCTCTAGCTAGAGATTAACGCTCCAAAGCGTTTTTCATTTTTCTAGAGGATGCGCCCTCCCAAATCTTTTTGATCGCATCTAGGATGAGCTCAGGTTGATCGTCTTGAATTCCATGCCCACTCTCTTCCGCAATAACATGGGAACTGTATAATGAAAGATTGAGTAGCTGCTTTTGCCAGCCGCCCCAGGCAATATCAACTTCGCTCTTTTTTGAGCCATTATTCATGAAGTCATTCCCTCTTGAGATAACTACGATTGGAATATTGTGAATATCTGGCTCTGGCGCTGATAAAACGCTTAAGTAAATATTTTCATCTTGAAATAAAGCCTCAATGTATCGGCTACTAAAGACGTTCTGTTTTGGATACCATTTTAGCTGAATACCTGTAGAGTTGGACAAAAACCAATTCTTTGCTCTGATTAGCGCAAACTTTGAGGCAATCAATTGAAGTCTTCTTTTGATCTGAGCAGATGTTGGTATTGTAAAAAATTTTTCGAAGTCTTTTTTTGAAAGGCTTGCAGAAGAATCAACTAGAACCATACCAATAACACCTGGTTCGAGTGTAGCAAAATGACGAGCGTAGAGTCCTCCGGCCGAGTGCCCAACTAGAATCTTTGGTCCCTTTATGCCAGCAGCATTTAAAAGCTCTTTTAATCGATGAGATTGATTCTCGATCCTTGCTTCTGAAGGACTGCCTTCACTTAAACCATACCCAGACCTATCATACCTGCAAACTCTGGTCATTTTGCTAACCGGACCAATGATATTATCCCAAGATGTCATGCCAGACCCCAGTCCTGACTCAAGGATTACTGTTGGATTACCAGATCCAAGAGAATGAATGTTCATATACTCACTCTCAGAGA
>CAYGNF010000081.1:0-1768 GCA_964351245.1 uncultured Rickettsiaceae bacterium
GGCTAAGAAATTCTTCAGTACAGCAGGATCCCTAAAAGTCAGAGTCAGTTTCTAATTAAGGGCTGACACATATGTCAATAGTTTTGATGGGATTATTATGAATCATATAATAATCCCAAAAGAACATATCTCTGACCTTATAACTCCCTAACCTAAGGCGTATGGTTAGTTTAATACTCTCATGAAGTACTATAACTTCATGGAGGGTTTTTTAATATGGACAACGAGCCCTAAATATTCTATAGATAACCCTGACTATTTGAAATCAGAGCTACGCAATTTAGGATTTAGCCCTATGTTCAGACTACCTAGTTTTTACAAGTCTTTTCTTGATTACTCGTGGATGTATATCACGCCTTCACTCAAACTAATTAAATTATTAGTATTTATTAATGCATTCTAAAATTAAACAATCTACTAGTCATTCTCAGTGCAATATTATTGCAAAATCGATTGATCGCATAGAATTTGTAAATATCTTAAGAGGAGTTGCTGTATTATGCGTCTTGATATCACATTATCTTTCTACATTTTGGTTCGCCAGAGAAGTTATAAGCTCATTACTACAGTTTCCTGTTTTAGAGCCTGAAATTACAACTCCTTACTATGTAACTTTTCTTAATTCCTTGCATATTAACTACGGATGTTTCGGCGTGGGCTTATTTTTTTTGATCAGTGGATTTGTTATAACTCCGTCTTTCGAGAGATCAACAAGAAAGGGATATCTAATTCGGAGATTTTTTCGTCTATACCCAACTTACTTTGTGTGTTTTACATTAACAATAATAGCACTTGCAATATCATCTTACTACTTCCAGAGACAATTTCCACATAGTTTTAAAGAAATTATTATTCATTATATCATTGGCTTAAGAGACATTCTTGCATCCAAGTCGATTGATGGTGTAATCTGGACCCTCGAAATCGAGGTAAAATTTTATCTCTTATGCATGATTTTTGCCCCGTATTTCAAATCAGGATCAAAGTATATTTTGGGATTACCAATACTTCTTTTTCTTTTTCAACTGTTACTAAAAAAGGGAACCTTAGGATTTGCATGCATTGTATCTTATTCTAATATTTTTTTGATCTACATGTTTATTGGAGTTGCGATGTATTATTACTACAAAAAATATATAAGTTTGAAACTTCTATCTTTTCTTATAATTTTTTATTTTGTACTATTCTTTTTTACCTACAAATTTTTTGACAAGAAGTCATACTTTTGCATAACTACCGAATATATAAAACCAATTATATTATTCGGAGTTTTTTGGATATTTAGAAATTTCGTTGAAAAGAGATTGGGGTTTTTAAATTATATTGCTGATATAAGCTACCCAGTATATGCTGTTCATGGAGTATTAGGTTACGTTGTGATGAGAATTTTATTAGATCAGAAATTCACGCAAGGATTTGTAATTTTAATTACCACGCTTTTAGTGTTAGTGTTATCATATTTAATACATATATATTTTGAAGTGCCTTCCAATAATTTAGGAGCCAGTATTGCAAAAACCAAATTTGGCAACTAGTTTCCGAGTGTTATTGAATAATAGGCATAAAGAACAAATTGCTCGTTTTTGCTATTGACTTATTATGAAAACTCACCATAATTCAATTTATTTCCTGAATAAATATAATATATTAATTTCATGACGCGGGGTGGAGCAGCCCGGTAGCTCGTCAGGCTCATAACCTGAAGGTCGTCAGTTCAAATCCTACGCCCGCAACCAAGTCCTTATTCTTATTTGAGCGTGTGTGTCGG
>CAYGNF010000082.1:0-1722 GCA_964351245.1 uncultured Rickettsiaceae bacterium
AGTAATACTGCAAGTAGACGGCCTCTACTAAGAGGCTTTCTTGCATTTCTGATAATCCAAATTCGTATGATAATATGATAGGTAATTTATAATGTCTGTAAGATTAAGTCTTGATTTGTAGTCAAGCCACTTAGGTCAATTCTTTTAAAATCTTTGTTATTTCAAATAATCCTACAGCTTCTACTCCTTCTGCAATAGGATAATGCTCATTTCCTGAATATACTACAAAGGATCTTTTTGGTTTTAAATCTCTAATTGCACTATAAAAACCTCTACTTGGCTTTGGGTTTAGCCCGAGTTTAATCTCTATCGCCCATAAACCTTTATTTTTAGGTAGCTCAAGAATTAAATCTATTTCAGCTCCTGCGCTACTTCTATAAAAGCTAGTTTTTGTTCTATGAGGAATTACTGATACTATATTTTCTATTACGAACCCCTCAAAACTATTACCTACTATTGGATTACTCATTAGATCATCATAACTTTCTATCCCGAGTAGAGAATGTAAAATACCACTATCTCTTATATAAGTTTTTGGTGATTTCATTTGCCTTTTACCTAAATTAGAATGGTAGGGCTGCAATCTTCTAACCAATAATAGATCAACTAATAAATCTAAATATTTACTAACTGTTGGACTACTTGTAGATAAACTTGCCGCTAATTTTGAGGCGTTAAACATAGAACCCTGATGGTGAGCTAACATAATCCAAAATCTTTCAAGAGTTTCAGATGGTATTCTTGGACCAAACTGAGGTATATCTCTTTCTAAATATGTTTTAATAAAATTCTGCCTAAAAATATAACTTCCTTCTTCACTATCTGCTAAATAACTATTTGGAAAACCCCCCCTTAGCCATAAATTTTGTAGCTCTGAAGCATTATTATTTATCTCTATAATATTTAAAGGAAGCAGATCTATATATTCTATTCTTCCTGCTAAGCTTTCACTCGACTGCCTTAATAAATCTATTGACGCAGAACCTAATATTAAAAATTGCCCGTAGTTTTTTTTATTTCTACGTCTAATATCTATGATTCCTCTTAACTCTTGAAATATATCAGGCATACGATGAATCTCATCAAAAATTATCATTTTATTTTCATGATGATTTAGATATAAAGAGGGATTTTCTAGTTTTGCTCTATCTTGTCTAGATTCCAAGTCTAAATAGATAGAATCAACCTTATTGCCAATTTCAAGTGCTAAGGTAGTTTTACCAACCTGCCTTGGACCTATAATTCCAACCGCTGATTGTCGACTTAAAGCTTTTAGTATTTCATCATATGCAGTTCTAACTATCATATATAATATTATTAAAGTTATACTTTAAATATACAATGTTAATAATAAGAGATCAATACTAATTTTGACAGATGGCTCCAAGGAAGCAGAATCTCCACTTCAACACAATTTTTGGGAAAATTGCTTATGCTTTAAGGTAATACTCCCTATAAGTCATCTGATCAATATAATCTCTGCACCTGCGAGATTTAGGTCCTTCCAAATTATATCTCCTGTATATATAGGCAGCTTCATTTGACATACCAAGAGCAATAACATGCTCTGTCTCCGATAGAAAGGCCTTTATCCTTAGTTTGCTTCTTTAAAATAGCAACTTCAAATTATTGCCTAACATCAAATGGTACAATATTATCAACAAAAGGTGTCATTTTTCAAAGTAGGGTTCAGCAGATTATCAAAGAGCAGTTCAGCAAAAC
>CAYGNF010000083.1:0-1601 GCA_964351245.1 uncultured Rickettsiaceae bacterium
GTACGAGCCCGTCTATACCTATATTCTGCTTCAAGAATATTTCCCAGACTAAAACCGTGATAAAGCCCGCGCCCATACCAATTAATACAGATTTGCCGCTACTTCTAAAGCCAAGCACCGATATAGTAAAAGGTACCGTAACAATAGGCATATAGAAAGAATAAGTTATAATTGCTAATCGTAATAAAGTGGTGCTATACAAACATAATATCATAGAAAATGCGCCAATGAATAAGGATACTACCCGCGAGAATCTTAATTGATTTTTTATTGGATTTAGCCCAAGCGGCCTGCAAAAATCATGAACTATTAAAACTGCGGCAGAATTTATATAGCTATCTGCGGTAGACATTAACATTGCCATTATACCCGCGAGTGTAAGCCCCTTGAGCCCGACATATGAGTTATTAAATATAAGATGCTTAACTACATCATTCGGTGCAAGATTAGGATTTATAGATAAAAGCAATATAGAAATCCAGTAAAACATTATAGTAAGTAATAAGCAGACAAATCCAGCTATAATAAAGGAGCCTCTTACCTGATTTATATTTTTTGCCATCGATATTCTTTGAAAAATAGCAGGGTTAAAAGCTGGTATAGTAATATAGAGAAATAGAAATAGATAATAAAGAGATTTGGTGTTAGTAAAATCAAAGACTTTATTATAGTCAAAGACTTTATTACTAGATAAAGTACTAAATACAAGATCCATACTATCTAATGTAGTTAGTAGAAAAAATGTGATTATAGGAATTATGGTACCAAAAGTAAAAAACTGAATCACATCTGTAAAAGTTACAGATTTTATTCCTCCTAAACTAGAATATAATGTAATAATGATTCCTGCAATTATCACTCCGTAACTAGAAGAAACATCAAAACAATATTCAAATAATAAGCCAGATATTCTAAGCTGCGCAGCGATCACACCGCTTACACCTATAAAGCCAGCTATAGAAGTTATAATTCTTACGGGCCTGCCGTATAATTCTCCCATGGCTTCTGCGATAGAGATTTTGCCTACAAATTCGGCGAACCTTGGAGCAAAAAAATAGCCTATTAGTAGAATATTTATAGCAGTTCCTAATCCAGCCCACATAAAATATAGACCATTATTATAAGATTCAGATATAATAGTGAAAAATATGCTACCGCTAATCCAAGTTGCAACTATAGTAGATACAATAGAGGTAGTAGAAAAATCTCTATTACCTACAGCATATTCCCTGATGCTCGTGATACCTCTACTATACCAAAGCCCGACTGATAAATTAATTACTAAAAACCCAATAAAAATAGCGGCGTCTAAGCTACCTATCTTCAAATCCATATTGTATCTCTTTTGTTTGTATTATTTCATTATTTTTATCATGAGCAGGCTATATCTCTTGATTCTTGTTAAGACTTTAGTTTTTCGATATCTGAGATATATAGACCTGTGATTTTAGAGATTTTTTCTATAGAATCCCCTTCTAGTAACATAGCCCGCGCTATTTCTATAGCTTTGTTAGTTTCTCCCTCAGCTTTTCCTTCAGCTTTTCCCTCAGCTTTACCTTTTATTTCTGCTTGCATGATTTGTTGTTTTGTTTGTTGTAATA